>JBLFWR010000031.1:0-27803 GCA_047611725.1 Binatia bacterium
GCGGTCTGCATGGGCCACCAACGCCATTCGGAAATCTTCCACCGCGCGAGGGTCGGTAAGGTCGTGTGCGAAATGGATACGCACGCGCTGCAGGTCCGAGTCGAACACGAGTTGCTGATCGGGGCTAGCGCCGTGAGCAATGAGCCGTTCAACCTCTGCGGCATCATCTGGGATTCCGCCTGACGATACTTCGGTAACCAATTCCGGGGCCGCCTTGGCGATTTCGCTGACGAGTTCGGCAGCGCCGTACGCTTGGAGGATCCCGGGTTGCTCCAACCCCGCTCTAGACAGCGACAACGATTGGCGGAGCAGCAACGGGTCGAGTGCCGCACGGCCACGGCCACCGTCGAGTTCGACAACCAGCAGGCCGGCGTCGTTGTGACTTAGAGAAAGTGGTGCGGTGGTAGACCGCTGTAGCGAAGGCGTTTCGCCGTGAAGCGGCGTCATGGCCAGCACGGCTGTGGCGAGTAGGGCAAGCAATGAAGGAGGCATGGGTTGGTCAGTGTGCGCTGCTTCTGCGGTGACTGCCACCGCTGCCACTGCTGTTACCACTGTCACCACTGTCACCACTGTCACCACTGTTACGTGGGCAATCCGTCCGGAGTCGAGGCAAGCGTTGGTCAGGAATGAAGTAGGGCCGCGTGCGGGTCAGCGATTCTCAGTGGACCCCTTGGTCAGGCACCCACTGTCCCATCCGTGCGAGCAGCGTTTCGGGTTCTCGCGCCACGAGTGCCGAGGCGCGGTACTTGGCTTTGTAGAACTCCTGCTCGACCGCGTGGTCCAGCATCGTCAGCAGGGGCTCCCAGTAGGAGGCGATGTTCAGCAAGCCACAGGGCTTGGCGTGGATCCCCAGCTGGTTCCACGTGAGCATCTCAAGCAATTCTTCGAAGGTTCCCATGCCCCCCGGCAGGGCGATGAACGCCTGAGAGCGTTCGGCCATGAGAGCCTTACGCTCATGCATCGTGTCGACGATGTGCAGTTCGCTGATGCCGTGGTGGGCGAGCTCACGATCGGCCAGACCACGGGGGATAACCCCAGTTACGTGTCCACCGGATTGCATGACCACGTCGGCGACCGCGCCCATCAGGCCGACGTTCCCGCCGCCATACACAAGCTCTATTCCCCGCTCGGCAAGAAGGCTCCCCAGCGCACGAGCGCCTTGGAGGTAGGCAGGGTCGGCTCCGAAGTTAGAGCCGCAAAATACGCAAACACTTTCGAACTTCATGGACGGAATTCCTGTCGGACGGGCAACTAGAAGCGCGGAGTCGCTCCCATTGGATTTCCTTAGGGCACCTTAAATTACGCCCCATGTCGACGAGGGGTGAACACGATCGTGCACTTCTGCAAACTCTGACGACGTGAGGCAAATAAAACATGGTCCATTTGCAATCACTGCTTTCTAAACTTTTCGACGGGTTCCTATACTGACCCAGCCTCTAAACGATCCGCGCATAAGGCGAATGGCTCCATAGAGTCGCCGGCGTGCGCTCGGTTACTGGCAAAGTGGAATGAAGGAAAGCACTCAAAAAGTTTGGATTCTTGACGATGACCAACCGGTGCCCGTCGCCGATGATGGGGCGATTGATGAGGTGCTGCTTGAACTTGATGTGAAGCTCGCCGCCTGGACTCGATCGATGCTAACCGCCGAGGCTGATCTTAAGGACCGTGTGCAACGCAACGGATCGCCGGGCTTCACGACGTTGGTTGGCAGCCAGGACGAGCAACCGAAAGTCCCATCGATTGCGCGGATCGAACCGGCCCAAAACGCGTCGTCTGCGACGACCCCGCTCTCCGCCGGAGCAGCGCGTCTTGCAGCACTTCGGTCGGCTGGTCCCGCTCGTACACCGGCGGCAGATGACGACGGTAGTCAATGGAGGCCGGCTGAAGACAATGCCGCCGCCGCCGCCAGCCCGGAAGCGCGGCCGGTAGTTGAAGAAGTTTCAGCAGACTTCGAGGCCGAACGGGGGCTAAACGGCGCGAAGGCCGGCGCGAAGGTCGGCGCGAAGGTCACAATTGAAACTGATTGGTCACAGGGTGAGACGAAAACCGCTCAAGGTTCGTCTCCGCGAGAGACCAAATCGAATGGCTCTGACCCGGGCTGGTCAAATGAGCCTCAGTGGCCCACTGACAAGCCGGACGAATCACCGCAGTCGGGCCCCGAATGGACTCCTGCTGCGAGTGACGGAGGGAAGTCGTCTAGCCAGGGAGCGCCAGCCGAGAGTCGCACGGCGGCGATCGAGAAACAGTTGCGGGAGCGGGTGGTGACGGCGGGGGCGGAGGATGAGCAACGGTTGAAGACGCTGGACGCGAACGTGGCAAGTCGTGTTCGTAAGCTGCGTAGACTCGATCCATACGCCGACATCGAAGAGCTAATTGAGCGTGTACGCGAAGCTCAACCGGAGACCGAAACTGAAAAGACCGCGCGATCAAAGGGATCGTGGTGGCGGAGAAGCTGATCATGAAAGCAAGTCAAGCTGTCAATAGCGCCGATGCCTCGACCAATGTCGATGCCGGCGGAAAGGACGTTCTCTCTGCGGTTCATTCCGTAAGAGAGGTCCTAAAGGCACGTGGGGAAGCACTCGAAGCTTTTCGCAAAGTTCTCATTGAACAACACGAGAAACTTGAGAAGGCCAAGGCTGATTTCGCTACCGAGCAAAACTCGTTATGCGACGAGTTTGAGAATCGCGGTAAGGAACTAGCTGAGCGCGAAACTATTCTCGAAGAGCTCGAGAAAGAACAGGCGGCCCTGAGTAGCCAGCATGCTTTGGATACGCAGCATCTCAGCGAGCGCCAAACTGAGCTCGAAGAATGGTCGACGCGCTTGGATCAGCGTGAAATCGTCGGTACCGAACGTGAGCGGACGCTAGATGATCGCGAGCTCTCGATGCAAAAGGAGTTCGAAGGCGTCAGCGAACGAATCGCTTCGATTGATGCGGATCGCGGCAGGATCGAATCGGAAGCCGCAGCGCTTGAGAAGGTTCGTGCGGAGTTCGATCAGCGGGTTAAGGCTTGGGAAGTTGAGCGCAAGGCAGCACACGAAGCGGCAACCGCGTTCGTGGCTGAGCAGAAAACTTTCAACTCCGAAAAGGCGAAGCTCGACACCGAGCGCGAAAAACTGCGCGGTGCGCATAACCAGTTGAACGAGAAGCGAGCCGAAACAGAGAAAGCTGAAAGCGGCTTGGTGGAACGGCGCAAAGCATTCGAAGTCGAGATGCAAGATGCGCGCACCGAGCTCGAAACCACGATGGCCGAAGCGCGCGCGAATGCAGAAGCCGAACTGGTTCGGGCGTTGGCCGAGGCGAACGAGGCCCGCACTACCGCCGATCGCGAACGCGATGAGGCCGCCGATCTCAAAGCTCAATGGCGTCAGAAAATTGAGGAGATCGAGACTGCCGGAGATACGTTGGCTTCGCTTCGGGCCCAGTTGGAGGCCGAAGTCGGCACGATGGCGGATAGTCAAAGCGACGTGCTCGGCGAGTTTGAGCTACCAACCGCGCTCATGACCGCCGGGACAGAATCGCCATCGCCAGCCGAGCAGCAGGCGCAGGCGGCCGTCGATCGTTTTCAGAAACTCTGTCGTGATGCGCGTCGTCGTGCGATCGGACTGAGCTAGAGCTGGTCTGGCCGAGCGGAGAAACTGAATGATGATGTCATTGCGATCTCTGTGGCGTGCCGGAAGCGAGGCTGTTCCTCAGCGTCCAAGTCTGGTTCCCGTGGACACCGATCCACTAAACGCCTGCGTGCAACTCGAACGATGGGGGGCCGTTGCTGGTGACCCTGAACTGTGGCGTGGTCACCCAAACTTCGACCATGTCTATAACGAGGCCCTGGCGGCGATCGACAATGCGTTCGCGTTGGTTCCCGAGGGCTTTGTTGCGCTGGCGTCGACCATCAACGATGCACCGGGCACTAAAGAGGTCGACGTCGACACCGATCCGTTTTTGATGGCTCGCGTCTGTGTAACGAACGAGCAGTTCCAGAAGTTCGTGGACGCGGGTGGCTATGGAGACCTCGAATTGTGGCCGGAAGAGATCTGGCCTCACCTGATTGGCTTCAAAGACCAAACTGATCAGCCAGCGCCCCGCTACTGGCGCAAGGCGCGTTTCCAGGCCGGCCTCGCTTCGCACCCGGTGGTTGGCCTTAGTTGGTACGAAGCCAGCGCGTATTCGCAGTGGGTAGGGTTTCGCCTTCCTACCGAAGCGGAATGGCAAATGGCTGCGAGCTGGCGCATTCGAAGTTCGGCCCACGGCCTGCGCGCCTACCCATGGGGCCACTCGTATGATCGCAAGCGTTGCAATGTTTGGAACTCCGAAGTCCACCACACGGTTGATGTCAATGCCTACAGTGAAGGGGCGGCTCCAAACGGGGTACTGCAGTTGATCGGCAATGTCTGGGAGTGGACATCTTCAGATCTTGAGATCACTGACGAGAGCGGCCGCCTGATCGTTGGCGACATGCTGATGAAGGGAGTTCGCGGCGGTGCTTTTGATACCTATTTTGCCGCCCAAGCGACAAGCCAGTTTCGCAGCGGTCTGCCGTGTCTTGCGCGTGCGGCGAACACAGGATTCCGCTTGGCGATGGATGTCGCCACGGTCGGATGAGTCGGATGAGTCGGATGAGCGGGATGAAGGAGCAACACTATGGCATGGGGTGATCAAAGCGCCGATTTCGCCGGGTTCGATGATGTCAATTCCGAGCATGCGAGCTGTTTGATTTGCGATGCAGACAACCCTTCAGAGGCGGTGGTTTGCAAGCAGTGCTCAGCGCCGATGGCACTGACGAAGGATTCGGTCGGGCAAGGTCGCGACCCGCGCATTGTCAGCATCGTGGGCGAGAGCAATGTGGGCAAAACCGTCTACCTTGGCTTTCTTCTCGACATGCTCTCGCAGCGCGCCGGTGGCTTCGAAGCCATTCCGAAAGGTGCCTACTCCATCGATCTGCAGCAAAACGTGATCGCGAACATGAGCAAGCGCCGCTTCCCGGGCAAGACCGCGATGGAACCGAATCAGTGGTACTGGACCTACTATCAGGTCCGGCGCATGGGTAAGCGATCGAAATGGTTCGATCTGGTTATGCCGGACATTGCGGGTGAGGCTTTGGCTGCCGAAGTTGACACTCCACACACGTTCCCGGTCATTGAGCAGGTCTTGGGTAAGTCGGCCGGTACAATGATGCTGCTCGATGCCGCGTTGGCAGGCAATGGCCAATCCCGGCCTGATTTCTTCGCGATGAAGATGATGAGCTACATTGATACGATGTTTGCCGATTCACGCTCGGGTAAGCTAAAAAAGCCTGTGGCCGTTGTGCTCTGCAAGAGCGACCATTGTCCCGAAAGCTTCGACAACCCTCGTCGTTTCGTTGAGGCGAATCTTAACCGGCTGTGGAATCTTTGTGAGAGTCGTTTCGAAAAGGTTGAGTACTTCGCTTGTTCTGCCGTCGGATCGCTTGGTTACGCGACGGCGCAGGAAGGCGAATCCCCCGATTTCGTACAGCCGATTCCACTCCACACATCGTTGCAAGGAATCCTTGAGCCGTTCACATGGTTGGTGGATCAGATCTAACGAGGTCTGACACTGTGCGCGACTCAATGCTCGTCGATCAGGCGGTTTTTACGTCTCTGCCCTCGGCAACAGGGCAGGGGTATCGCCTTACGGCAGTGACCTCAGGTGTGACCGCTGAGGAACGGCGCGAACTTACAAGGCGCTCGCCATCTCACGACAGTCTCATCGACGAGGGTACGGGAACACGGGGGTTGCTTGCGTTGCCCTTGGCCAGCACCAGGGTTGCCGTTGGAGTTGTGCGGTTTGCCGGGCGTGAACACACGGGCAGGGGGGGGCAACGGGTCCATACGCACTTCGCCATTGTTACCAACGATCAGTACGCGCGCTTCGCCGGCAACCCGATAAAGATCGCGGCCGCGATCATGGAAGCGATTGGAACCGACCCGCTGCTCGAAGAGGACGTGCGTCTGGATTTACTTTTGCTGGAGGCCGAGCCGCCACTTTGTCTTTTCCCGATCAGCGACCCTTCGCGGGAGCGAGAGTTAGATCGATCCGATACAGTGATCGAAGTTGCGGACACGCTGTTCGCCGGGCGTGCGGTCTTACTTGTGGCCAGCACCCACGCGCGAGAAACCCTAGAGTGGTCGCTGCTGTTACTACCGCTAGGACTTCGAATGACTGCCGGTGTCTCCTTGGGGCTGCGCTTTGCGCTGGGGCGTGAGCTAGCCTGCACCGTGTTGCCTGAGCACGATACGTCAACAGCACGGGCGGTACGCGGTCACGCCATCACGCAGCTGGACGCGCTAGCGCCGGGTTCGGGCGGACTGTCGGACTTTGGTGTTTGGCTGGACTTCGTGGGTCGTCGCTGGCGAGAAGGTCGAACCACCGAAATTCACCGTCTTACCGGTCGCATGGGCTTCCCCGTTGGTGCGGCGCAGCTAGACCGCGTGGTCGCAATTTTGGACGATGCGGAGTTCTGTCTGACTTGCGACGCGGCCGAACTGGCGGCGCTGATCGACCGCTACGTCACCGAGAGTTTCAACCCAGAGCTTGAAGGGGACCTGGCCGAGCAGCTCCTGGAAACAGCTCACTCGCGGATGGCTTCTCTGGAATCTGGCTCTCTGATGTGCGGTGTGCTCGGATCCTAGCTCGAACGATCCGTCAGCAACCAGTGCCTTCGTTCGGCACGCGGATCTATCATTCATGCAACCCGCGTGATCGAAGTTATCAACATTCCGCGCGGACTGTTGCTTGTGCCGGGAAGCCTTGCCTGCGGGCCGGCTTTTCTCACATGCTGTTCTTAAACTGCTCTACCTGGCCCGAACGTCTGAATCAGTCGCCCCGATACGCATCACCGAACAACCGACCGGCACCGGACTGGCCCGGCGCCTGAGGGGTCTTGCGTCCTACGAGTGGCGTTGATCTTCGCGCTTTACCAGCCGTAGAGTTTCTTCGTAGATGGTGCCACGCGGTCCCAGTGCGACGATCTCAACGATGCCTCGGGACACGGTTCGGTAAACGAGTCGGATCCTCCCAATTTTGAAGCTCCTCAAACCCTCGAGATCGTCCTTTAGAGCTTTCCCCACGTACGGATCCGCCAGGATCTTGACTGTCGCCGTGCGGACCTTTCGCTTGATTGTGGGATGAAGTCCGCAAATCAGGGATGCCACGTGGCTTGGAACTCTAAGGCGGTGCACGACGGTTTCGCGGGAGTCAGTCGAACAATGCTTCCAGAGTGTACAGACGCCCCTTGCGAGACTTGAGGGCCTTCAATCCCTTTGTCACCTCGGCCATGAGTTCTGGATCGCTTCGCAATGCGACTGTCTCCTTCCAGCTATCGAATTGGTCGGGGCTGATTAGAACCGCAGCCGGCCGGCCATTTCGGGTTATCATGACCTCGGCATCGGTGCCCTCTACAGAATCTACCAAGCCACTCAGTTTCATCTTCGCTTCGGAAAGAGACAAGGTTTTCACGTATCGACCTCCATTGGGGATGACCAGAATAACGACTAGTTGGAGGAGGTCAAGCAGCCAATCGCCACAGCCTCACTGCCGGGGGGCTGTGTTTAGTACGCCGGACGCCAATACGGGGTCGCTGTACAAGGCGAAGTCGGACTAGTCGGAGCGCCGTCTTCGCAAGGCCGGAGCATCCCAAAGAAAAGGCCGACCCCAAAACGAAGCCGGCCTTTTTGTTGCGCTAACCATCCGCCGACAACCGCAACGCCAGCGCAACCATTTTCGCCTCGCCTCGCCTTCGACTTCGGTCGATTCTTCATGCAAGCGGCGTGGCCGAAGTTGTCAACATTCCGCGCGGACTGTTGGCTTGCGGGAGGTCGTCTTTTCCGGTGAGGCACGCCAATCTCGGCGTTGCGAGGCGGCGCAATCGCGCCCTTGCGAGGCCGCTTACACTAAAACTCTGACGGGCCGAGGGGCATTGACCACTTCGTGTCTAGACCGCGCGTCTTTCAACAGCATCGTCATCAGCTTCATCAGCTTCATCAGGATTGGCAGATTCGGCAGATTCGGCAGAGAGGGCATTCGCTATGTCGGCGATGTCATAGAATCGCCACGCGACGTCGAAAGTCCTTGACGGCGTTTTGGGCGCTGTAGTTTCGCGTGTGTGGCCCGATCGTCACCGCGCGTAAACTTTTTGACCTGGAAATCTCAATCGACGAGCAGTGACTACGCAGCGCTATGCTCGAACGTGTTTACACCTACCCCTCGACTCGACGAGAAAGCCCGACCAAAAACCCATGTTACGCTCGCTGCATGGACAACTCCCAGCAGGCTCTCTCAGATCTCTCTGAACAAAATCTATTGGCTCACTTCGCACGCGTGATCGCAGAAGGACGGCGCAACACCGTTCAATTGTTAGTCGCGATTAGTGAGATCGACGAGCGAAAGCTTTGGGCCAAGCATGCGTGTTCGTCGATGTTCGTGTTTTGTATGCAGCGCTACCACATGTCCGAATCGATGACGGCTAAGAGAATTTGGGCCGCGCGCGTAGCGCGACGGTTTCCGGTTGTTCTCGACATGATTGAGCGTGGCCAGCTGCACCTGACGGCCGTGCAGTTACTTGCCAAGCATCTGACCGAGGTTAACCATCGCGAAGTTCTCGCACGCGCTAAACACAAGAGTGCACGGGAGATTGAAAGCTTGATTGCTGAGATTGCGCCAAGGCCGGATGTGCCGTCGCGGGTTCGGGCTTTGCCGATTATGAACTGCGACCGCGCGCGGGCCTCGACGAATAGTGAGCCCCAAGTCGAGTCGCCAATGACAACTCAACTCGGAGAAGTGACGCGAGCTGTGCCAGGTCCGAATTCGCCGAGTCCGCCGTTGCCCGACGCTGGCATGCGGGCGTCGGCGGCTCGTGGGCGAGTTACCCCGTTGGCCCCGCGGCGTTTCAAAGTTGAAATTACTGTCGATCAGCAAACCTACGACAAGCTTCGGGCGCTTGAAGATCTGTTGAGCAGGCAAGCAGCGGGAGATCCCGCTGTTATTATCAGTCGCGCCATCGATGTGTTGCTCGCCGAGACCTTGAAGAAGAAAGCTGCGTTGACGGATCGGCCGCGAAAGGCGCGAAGCGGCGTTACGAAAACATCGCGAAGCGACACTACGAAAGAACCGCAAAGCGGCAGTCCGAAAGCGCACCGAACCCGCGCGATCCCGGCTGCACTACGCCGGGCGGTTTGGCTGCGTGACGTTGGCCGCTGCGGATTCGAAGACGACAAAGGCCATCGATGCCGCGCCACACGCATCCTCGAATACCATCACAAAGTTCCGTTCGCCCAAGGCGGGCAACACGAACTCGCAAACATCGAACTGCGTTGCCATGGGCATAACCAATACCAGGCGGACCTCGACTTCGGCCGCAGCTTCATGCGCGCTAAGCGGGGCGAAAGTTATCAACATTCCGCGCGGACTGTTGGCCGAAGGTAGACCCCAGGTGTCAGGGTAGTCACCAACAGTCTGCGCAGACTCCACCGGAGCGACTCGACCTCCGCAACCCATTAAAAGATAAAGACTTATTGTCGGTTTGCACAGACCAGAGGATCCCTTGTTGCCGCGCTGCGTTATGCTAGGATTCGCAGTATGGACGTCTCCAAGAGCCTTGCCGCGTCGGATTCTTCTCCTGCTGCACTTCCCGAGTCGATGGCCTCCGGGCTACCTCACAGGGTTGTGGTGGTCGGCGCTGGCTTCGCAGGACTGCGTTGCGCGACGGCTTTGGGGGGCGACCCGGCTTTCGACGTTGTTCTCGTTGATCGGGATCGGCACCGCGTTGACAAGACGCGGCTGCACGAGGTCGTGGGGGCCGGGCGCGGTATTGACCTTGCCAGCCTGCTCGAACGTACACCGATAGAATTTGTTCAAGCCGAGGTTTTGGGAATTGATCGTCGAGATCGTCGGGTGGCAACCGCTGGTGGTCCGATTCCCTACGATACATTGGTTTTCGCCTTGGGCGGCTCTGTCGACGACCACGGCGTTCGCGGTGTCTGCGAGCATTCGCTGTCTTTCAATACAACGACGGATGGGACTGGTTTCCTTCGAACGCTTTCGATGCTGCGCCGCTGTGGTGAACGTCTCGTTATTGTGGGCGGTGGCCCTACGGGGGTGGAAGCGGCGGCCGAGGCCGCGCGAGCCCTTGATCCTGGTCGTGTCGTGTTGGTCGACAACGCAGACAGGCTACTGACTGGCTACACTCCGGCCTTAGCCACCTACGCTTCTTTTGTGCTGCGTCGAGCCGGTGTGCGGGTTCGTCCGCGTTGTAAAGTTGTGGAGGTCTGTGACGACGGCGTCGTGATTGCCGGCGGGGAACGAATTGTCGGGGGCGCGGTGTTGTGGTGCGGTGGTATGCGCCCCTCTTCGTTGCTTGCGGGGGCATGGTTATCCGAACAGGGGCGACCGGCGGCGGTAAGCTCTTTCCTGGCGAGCGAAGTCGACGACCACGTTTACGTAATCGGCGACTGCGCTCGGTCTGGCGAAGTGAACAGCTCTCGACCTAGCGCTCAAATTGCGGTGCAGCAGGGCGATTTCGTAGCCCGCGATCTCCAGCGTCGCCGCAGTGGGGAAACGCGTGTTCCCTTCGTCGGGTCGTTGCTGGGCGAGTTCACGTCTCTGGGCCCCGCCGACGCCATCGGTACGCTGCGCTTGGGCCCTGTGTGGCTGCCTTTGATCGGTCCGCTGGCATGGGTGTTCAAGGAAGCCGGTGGGTTGCGGCATGCACTGGTGGTCGAAGGGCGTCGGCTTTCGCTGGCCTTTGCCAACGGACGTTTGCGAGCCAAGGGGCAGCGCTTGCGGAATCAAAGCAGTGTCGCAACCGACGAGCCAGCAGTAGTACAGGCTGCCTAAATATCTTCTCGCTGGTCCGCTCGACGGTGATCTTCGAGCTTCGATGCACAGACAAAATGTCTTTTGGTTGGCGCAAACGACCGGAAGATCGGTGACTCTGCAGGCGTCTTCATGACCCACATCATGACCCGCCACCCAGGCCTGCCCTTGACTGATACGCTTGCCTCTCGCACAAGGCCACATGACCCGCACGACGCGCACTCTGGTTGACGATTTGGCCTTTGGTGAAGGTCCCCGTTGGCACGACGATCAACTTTGGTTTTCCGACATGCATTCGATGGTGGTGCAGCGGGTTGGCCTGGATGGCAACGTACAGACTGTCGTCGAAGTTCCGGGCCGCCCTTCCGGATTGGGCTGGCTTCCTGACGGGCGCTTGCTGGTGGTGTCAATGGAAGATCGTCGCCTACTGCGCTTGGACGACGACGGACTCAACGAGGTGGCCGACCTTTCTTCGTTGGCCAAGTTTCACTGCAACGACATGGTTGTTGACCTCCAGGGCCGCGCCTATGTCGGGAATTTCGGTTTCGATCTCTATGCGGAAGTAGAACCCTGTACGACGGAGCTCATCTTGGTTACGCCGGATGGAAAAGCACGGGTTGCCGCCGATGATCTGGCTTTCCCCAACGGAGCGGTCATTACGCCGGACGCTCAGACTCTCATCATAGGAGAAACCTACGGTGCTCGGTTGACGGCTTTTGACATTGCCGATGACGGTTCGTTGTCTAATCGTCGAGTGTGGGCACAGCTCGATGGTGCAGTCCCGGATGGTATTTGCCTGGATGCGGAAGGAGCGATTTGGCTCGCATCGCCGATCAGCAACGAATGTCTTCGCGTGGCTGAGGGCGGTGAAATTCTCGACCGCGTCACTGTTGAGAAACAGGCCTTCGCCTGCATGCTCGGCGGTGATGACGGCTGCACGTTGTTCATCTGCGTGGCTACAAGTGGTGATCCATCGGTGGCCAGCGTCGCACGAGACGGTCGCATCGAAATGGTGCAGGTCGATGTCCCCGGCGCGGGAATTCCCTAACACGCTCAGCGTAGTTCGAAGCGGCCTTTGGGCCCGTCGATGATCGCGACTAGGGCGGGGTGTTCACCGCCACGAACGTCCAAATCGACTTCCAAAGCACTCAGCACTGGCTGCACTGAACTCGGGTTCGGGTGCTCGGCATAAAAGCTCGACAAGCTACACCCGGTTGGGGCGCTGGTTGCAGGGCTGGGCGAGTCCCCCCAATCGATCAAAAACGGAACTAAGCCGTCGTGCTCCGGTTGCGAGCGCCAGGTTAGTCGCCACTCCAGCACAGTGTTGTCCGGGAGGCGTCGCTCCATAGGAACCACTAGGCCGGCGTCATAGCCGGCGTTAGCGGCTCGCTCTACGCGTGCGTCGATGTCGATAGCTTTGGCCGCCCAGGTGCCCAGACGCGGTTGGGTGAGCGAAGCGAAATCGAAGACGGCCGAGGCTCCCGCTTGTGCGGGGTCCGGGGCTAGCACTTCAAGATAGGTATCTGCGCCCAGCGCGAGCAATGCATTGCGCGTCCCGAGTCCCGGATGTGAACCGCCAGCGGCGGGACGCACGCCCAGCCGAGCTTTGAGGGCCGCAACCGCGTGGTCGAGATCAGGGGCGATGTAGATCAAATGGTCGAGCATGTTACTGCGGCAATTCTAGAATCACTGCCCGTCGTTAGCAGCCCTGTTGTCTGCGAAAATCACAAAATCCCTACTTTTTCTCATCGAGCAGCCCTCGACCGGGCACATGGTTAAGCTCCAGCCGAATTCCGTCAGGATCTTCAAACAAAACCGAGTAATAGCCTGGCGCCCACGGTTCTTCCTGCGGCGGATGCATAACGGTTGCTCCTTGCTCCAAAAGGAACTCATGCAACTGGTCCACGTCGGCGCGGGTGCGTGCACGGAAGCAAATGTGATGGAGGCCAGGACGCCCCTGGTCGAAGCGGTCGCCCTTATGCTCTGCCGACGGGTCCCGAACGCCGAAGGCGGTGCGTCCGCCCACGCAGTAGTAGAATCCGTCGCCATCCAGAACCGCTTTCAGGCCGAGAAACGGCAGCAGCTCGGCGTAGAACGCTCGTGAACGTTTGAAATCGCCTGCTGTGACAAAAGTGTGGGCGATGCCGTTGATATCAATGGCCATGGGGGATTCTCCTTTGGTTTTAGGAGTATCGCGTGGCCCAAGTTGTGAAAATGCCAGGTTCGACCGACGAGGCGAGGCTTCGGACTGGACGTGGCTGTTGCGCTGCGTCCCGCGCTGGCCTACCAGTGTCCATTGCGTGCATGCACGCGGAGGTACGGGAATGAGAATCGCTCCAAAGCCTTGGTCAGTTTGTGCAGCAACAGGGCTTTCGGGAAAAGCCACAGCGATCTGCTTTTCGCTTGCCGCGACGCTGCTTCTTTCCGTCAACGTGGCGGTCGCAGAAGCACCTCCAGTGGCGAACGACGAACAAGGGGCAACCGCTGAGCCTGAGATCGAACGTCTCGCCTCGGTGCCTTATGTGGTCAACGCTCGAGCGGAGATCGAACTTCCACAGAACGCGAAGCGGGTCCGCGTTTGGTTCGCGCTTCCTCGCCAGGACGACTCACAAAGTATTTCGGACCTCAACGCCTCGCTCGTTCTCACGAAAGCGCCACAACCCGATGAGATAGTAGAAGACGCTGCTGACCCAGTGGTGCCAGAACCCGAGACTGACGACGCTTCCAAACACGAATCCAAAGACGGCGACGGCGAATTGGCGAAGTCCGGCGAATCGAAGAAAATTGACTACCGTGAAATCCAGGACGATTTCGGAAATCGGTTTGGCTTTGCCGAGTTCGCTTCGTTTGATGGCGCCAAGCTTGAGTTGCGGCAGAAGTTTAAGCTTCTGCGACAGTCGGTTCGCATTGATTTGACTGCCGCTGCGACCCGACCGGCCAATGACAGCGAGCGCGAAGAACACCGCCGAGCGTTGGAACCAACCGTCTACGAGATGGTCACGCCGTACATTGCTGGCCTAGCGACCGAGATCACCGCTGACAACGACGATCCGGCCGCAGCGATACGGGCGATCTACGACTGGTCACTGGTCAATCTCGACATTTGGTTTCGTGACCCGGAGCGACTCTCGCCTTCTGGCGTAGGCAGCGCCATCTACGCCGCCAGCACCCGCGGTGGCGATTGTCGAGATCTTGGCTCGCTTTTCATTTCGCTAGCGCGCTCCCGTGGAATCCCAGCCAGGGCAGTTGAAGGCGTTGTTCTTGCCGGTGTCGAAGGGAAGGGCCACCGTTTCCGCGCGGGGTATCCCCATTGCTGGGTGGAAGCCTGGTCGCCGGGGTACGGCTGGTTTGGAATCGATTTGGCGCTCGGCGATCTCTACGACGAAGCCGTGGTGCTTACGGATGCGAATCGCGAAGTGATCAAAGAATTGGCGGGGGCGGCAGGTGCAAGTGTAGGTGCAGCTGCAAACCCCGAGAAGCGAAGTGCCGCGCTGCTGGCCCTGGATGCGCGTCGCATGACGTGGACCGTAGGACGCGAGCCGGTTTTGGACCCAGCACCGCGCGGCTCTCGCCCTGATCGTAGTGCTCGTCTGCGGGTAGAGGTTGACGGCAAGGTTCTTGATCCCGTCGCGTACACCGTTCAGTTCAAAGAAGGCGCTGCGTCCGCCCCGCTCGACGCCCAGTAGCCCGGACTCCGGGCCCCGCTCAGTCCTTTCCAGGCTCGATATGAACGGTGACGTCGGTGATCGCCAGTCTGCGGGCTAGTACCTCTTCAATCGCGTCGGCGATGCCGTGCGCTTCATCGGTGGTCAGAGTCCGATCGACAGCGACCACGATGTCAGCGGAGGCAACGCCGCCGCCTATGCGCGTCCGCCGCGAGCAGATCCGAATTCAGGCGCTTGGCGGCATACGCCTCGAACTTGCGATGGCCGTAGGGATGATCTTGGTCGGGCGGCTGCTCTGCGACGCTGATCGCCAGCCAGGCGAACACGTTGTTGGCCAGATCGGTCACCGAGTGGAGAGCGTCGCCGATCACGGCAGCAGATCATGAAGCGATTCCGACGCCGACCTTGAGCAAGAGCACGATCAGTTTGGTCGCACCCTCGAACAGCAACACGCCACGCACGGTCAATCTGCGACGTCCGCCATCATGGTTAGCCCCGGAATCCGAAGCGGGAACTGATTGAAGCCCGTGGCTGCCCGAGAGGTGCATGCCCTAGTTGTCGCAAGGCTCGGTGGTCGTGGCAAGAGAATGGCATTTGAAACTGACGCCTGCTGCCGAACTCCCGCGCGCGCCGTGGTCTAGCCCGGGCATCGTGTTAGGGTTCGCGCCCGGAGGCTCGGCAATGACACGACCCAACTACACGCTTTTCGATCCACTCCTCACGCAAGCACAGGCCGATTCGATGGTCGCGCTGTGCGAACGCTTCGGTAGCTACGGCATGTATTCGGAGGAACCGACGTTCCCGGGCCTGCCAGGCGAAGGCCTCCCGGCCCGTTGGGATGCTGCTCGCAATTTTATCAATACCGGCGGACGTTTCGCCCGTAGCGAAGAAATCGAGACTTTAGCTGCGCGTACGAACTACTTCCGCGAAACCTACGCCTACGGCAGCGACGTTCGCGCGCCGGGCATCGAACCCTTCCTGAATCACCAAGGCATGGTCGAAGCGGCGCGTAACTTGTTTGACCGAGAGGTGGTCGAGCCGGCTATCGTTTTCGCGAACCTGCTGGTGCCGGGCCAGGAGTTGGCCATTCATACCGACGTCCCCGAATTTCGCGGAGTCGGTCGCAAGACCCACCCGCAATGGTTGATTGTTGCGATGCATCACAGTGGACTTTTCGACGAGTGGCGAATGCCGATCGCGACCTGCGTGTCTTGGTTCCACAATAGCGAAGGCGGGGAGTTCGCCTTCTATCCGGATGGCCCGAAGGCTGATCCACAAGCGATCAATGTTCGTTTCAACACCGCGGTAATCACAGACACCGATAGCGTGTTTCACGGCGTGGATCGTGTCGGTCGCCAAGGCGTGCCGGTGGCACCGCTGAAGCCCGGCATGAAATTGAGCTGCGATGGTGACCAGACGTGGGTCGTGCGTGAGGGGCTAGACGAAATCGCGCGGTACAAGTGGCAAGACTTGCGCTTCTCTATTTCCTGGAAGGCGTATTGCTTCGCCGACGAAGCAGAGCGGACGGCTTGGGCTGAACATCACGACGACTTGAAAGTCGAAGATGTGATCAGTCGCATGCTCGAAGACCTGCGCGCCCGTGGGATCGTTGGCGATCAGCCGCCCGAAGGCCAGGAACTCGTGGATCTTCTGATCGACGCCTATATTCAGTTTCCCGAGCCTGTGCTGGCCGAGGCCTGAACGGGCCGCCTGCTGCTGGATCCGGCAGCAGCAGGCGCACGCGGTTGGGATTGCCCGACGGGGGAGGCATCGCTAGGATCCGCGCGTCATGAACAAGTCGCAGCTAGCCAAACCCTCACTCCCTTTACTGGGTTTTCTTCTCACTGTTGGTCTGGCGGTCGTTGCGCCGCCATCCGGCGTCGCCGAAGTCGACGCCGCTGACTCGATCAAGCCGATCAACGTCACCACTGACATTGACGATGAGCGTTTGATCAACGCAGGGGATGAGCTTTCCAACTGGCTCACCCACGGGCGCACCTACAGCGAACAGCGCTATAGCCCGCTCGAGCAGATCAACGACAAGAACATCGAAGACCTGCGTATCGTTTGGGACACCCCCACGGGGCTCAAGCGCGGGCACGAAGCGACACCGATTGTCGTTGACGGCGTCATGTTCCTGACCGGCTCCTGGAGCGTGGTCATCGCGTTGGACGCAAAGACCGGCGAAGAGCTATGGCGCCACGACCCGAAGGTCCCCAAGGAGATGGCTGGCAAAGCCTGTTGTGACGTCGTGAACCGCGGTGTCGCGGTCTACAAGGGGCATGTCTACTCGGGCTCGCTTGACGGCCGTTTACTCTGCCTGGATGCGGCTGACGGATCGCTTGTTTGGGAGAAAGTGATCGTCGATCAGTCGAAGAACTACACCATCACCGGTGCCCCGCGCATTGTGAAGGGACGCGTAATTATCGGCAACGGAGGCGCCGAACTGGGAGTACGTGGTTACGTCAGTGCGTACGACGCCGACGATGGCGAGATGGTTTGGCGTACCTATACCGTGCCCGGCAATCCGGAGTTCGGCTTCGAAAGCGATGCAATCGAAAAGGCTGCGGAAACTTGGAAGGGTGGCAAGTGGTGGGAGATCGGCGGCGGTGGAACGGTTTGGGACTCGGTCGCCTTCGATCCTGAGCTCGACCTCCTCTATATCGGCACTGGTAACGGATCGCCCTGGGTACGTCATGAACGTAGCCCCGGCGGCGGCGACAATCTCTATCTCTCTTCGATCCTTGCGCTTGATCCAGACACCGGCGAATTGGTTTGGCACTATCAAACCACGCCCGGCGATACCTGGGACTACACTGCGACCCAGCACATGATTCTTGCCGACCTGACGATCGGAACCGAGGTTCGCAAGGTTCTCATGCAGGCACCGAAAAACGGCTTCTTCTACGTTTTGGATCGTGAAACCGGCGAGTTTCTGTCGGCAAAAAACTTCTCACCAGTGACTTGGGCCACGGGGGTTGACCAGAAAACCGGTCGCCCGATCGAAACCGAAGGCGCGGACTACAAAGACAAGATGGCGTTCGTTTCGCCGACGCCATTCGGCGCGCATAACTGGCAGCCGATGTCCTACAGCCCGAAAACTGGGTTGGTTTACATTCCCGCGCAGGAGATCACTGGCATCTATCGACGCGAGAAGAACTTCAAGATCGGAGCGCAGCGCTGGAACACGGGTACCGATTTCAACGTCTACTCAGTGTTCACGCCGGAGTTGGCGCGAGGCCGTCTCGTTGCGTGGGATCCGATCAAGCAGGAGCAAGCTTGGAGTCACTACTACGCGATGGCGTGGAATGGTGGAACGCTGGCCACGGGTGGCAATCTGGTTTTCCAGGGCACGTCTGACGCGCGCTTGATCGCCTTCGCGGCGGATTCGGGCAAGCAACTTTGGGAAGCACGCACTCACACTGGTGTTGGCGCGGGTCCGATCACCTACATGGTAGATGGTGAACAGTACATTGCTGTCGTAGCCGGTTACGGTGGAACGTTTGCTTTGGCGGCAGGCGCGCCGGCTGCACAGGCCGGACGGGTAAGTGACGGACGCGTGATGGCGTGGCGCGTTTACCAACCCGAACTCCCGAGCTTGGAGGCCGTGGCCGAGCTCCTCGATAAGCCCGGCGATCTTCCACGCGGCGAGCGTCTTTACCACAAGCACTGCGCAACTTGTCACGGCGGGCAAGGAATCAGCGCAACCGATGGGCTTCCGGATCTGCGCTACACGGCGTTGCCTTGGGAGGTGTTCGACAAGGTGCTTCGCGACGGATTGCTTCGCCATGCGGGCATGCCTCCCTTCACCGATTGGTTGACCGACGATGATACGCGACTGATCAAAACCTGGCTTGAGAGCCAGCGTGAAGCGGGCGGGCCAGGGCGCTGATTTCTAAGCACATGCCGCACACGCGGCACATGCCATACCACGCGGCGCTCGTGGCCGCGTGCGTGGTGATTGCATCTCAGTTGGCAGTAGCCCAGGAGCTTCCCGTCGAAGCAGGCACCGCGTCGGAACGTCCGCTCGTGCCAGCGATCTTGCCGGCGACAACCGTTACTGCCTCTCGTGTGGCGACCGAGTTGTCTCAAGTTCCTGCGGCCACCACGATCGTGGGTCGCAACGAAATTACCTCCAGCCCGGCCCTCGCGCTGGATCAGCTTCTGGCCCGGCAGCCCGGCTTCCGCCTGTTCCGCGACCAATCCAGCCTCGTTGCCCATCCTACGACCCAAGGTGCTTCACTGCGCGGAGTCGGCCCTAACGGCGCCGGGCGCGCTTTGGTTCTTGTTGATGGATTGCCGCTGAACGATGCCTTCGGTGGCTGGATTTATTGGAACAAGGTTCCTTTGGTCGGCGTCGAGCGAATCGAGGTCCTGCGAGGCGGTGGTTCCAGCCTGTGGGGCAGCGGGGCGCTCGGTGGAATTGTGCATGTGGTTAGCACCCAGGCGACTCACGACTTCGAACGCTTCAACCTTTCGTTTGCCGATCCGGGCACCCAAACATTGGAAGCATTGGTTGCACGCCGTCGAGGTCGCAATGGTCTTGTGATTGACGGCAAAGCTTTTCATACCGACGGCTATCCTGTCCTTCGCCGTTCGGACCGAGGCGCGATTGATGGCCGTGCCAGCAGCGAGCACGGCGTGCTCAACCTTCGCTACAGCTACGATCTAAGTCGTCGCACCCAGGCAAGGTTGGGCTTTCGAGTTTTTGGCGAGCAGCGTTCAAACGGAACGGCGTTAACCAACAACCGTACCAGGGCCGCCATGGTGCGCGCCGGCCTGCGTCACAAAACACGCGAGGGAAGCACGTTAGCCGTAGACGCCTTTGCGCGCTGGCAAACGTTCGAGAGCACGTTCTCGTCGCAGGTAGCTGATCGATCCTCGGAGTCACCGGCGCTGGATCAGTTCGACGTGCCTTCTTTTGAAACTGGTGGGAGTGCGGTTTGGAGCTTGGCTACGGGAAGGCGGGGGGTTCTTGTAACCGGTGCTGACGCGCTCGTGGCACAGGGAGAAACGAACGAGAAGTTTTTCTTTTCCAACGGCCGCTTTATTCGCCGTCGCCGTGCGGGCGGGCGTCGAGCGTTGGTTGGCGTTTGGGCTGAAGAGATTTTCGAACTCTTGCCTTCGCTCACCGTGACCGCCGGGCTTCGGGCCGATTGGTGGCACCTTCGGTCGGCCGAACTTGCGCTTGAGAATCTGGATTCGGACGCGGGTGAAACGGTCACTCCTTTCGCCGACCGGGATGACATTTTGGTAAGCCCCAAGCTGGGACTGGCCTGGCAGGTTTCGGACCTCCTGTCGCTTCGTACTTCGGTGTATCGAGGCTTTCGTGCGCCTACGATCAATGAACTCTATCGGCCGTTTCGCGTGCGCAGCGATATTACTGCTGCCAACGAAAACCTTCGCGCCGAAACTCTTTGGGGAGGAGAGTGGGGCTTTGATTTGGGCAACCGGAATAGTCGCGGTTCGATGACGTTTTTCTGGAACGAACTCGAAGATCCGGTGTTCAATCTCACGGTCGGTGCGGGACCGGGAACGGTTGGTCCCTGCGGGTTTGTCCCCGACGGTGGCGTTTGCCGTCAGCGTCGCAACTTGGGACGTGCGAGGATTCGAGGCATTGAAGCGGACGTTCACCACAATTTTGGGACGGGTTGGTCAACTTCGTTCGCATGGTTGTTTTCGGACACTGAAATACGGCGTGCCGACCAAGCACCGGATCTTCGCGGCAATCGTCTGCCGCAGGTCCCTCGCCACACAGTTGTTACGCGGTTGGCTTGGGAGCGGGGGCCTGTGTTCGCCAGTTCGGGTGTACGCTGGAGCGACGATCGTTTTGAAGATGACCGCAATACCCGCAGCCTGGGCGACTACGCAACGGTTGAGGCAGCTCTTGGCTGGCATCTGACACCTAGTTGGACGCTTGTCGTGGCTGTCGAAAATCTATTCGGTCGCGATTTTGAAGTCTCCGAGACAGCCGATGGTGTGATCGGAATTGGTGCGCCCCGTTTTGTCCACTTCGGTTTGCGATACGAAAGCAACGACGAAACGTTAGCCGCTGCGAATCCCTGAAGGGTTCGCGCAATATCGATTTCGAGCAATACCGATTTCGAGCAATATAGACACAGGAGAGAAGCCATGTCCGTAACTTTCGAACGTCGCGACCACGTCGCCGTTTTCACGATCAATCGACCCGAGGCGCGCAATGCCGTCAACGGTGCGGTCGCCCAGGGATTCGACGAAGCTCTGGATGCGCTCGAGGAAGATGCTGATCTTTGGGTTGGGGTGGTTACCGGCGCGGGCACGACGTTTTGCGCCGGCGCGGACCTCAAGGAAATCGCTGCCGGGAATCAGAATACCTTAGCGACCAAGCGCGGAGGTTTTGCCGGCTTCGTCCAACGCAAGCGTACTAAGCCGGTGATCGCCGCCGTTGGCGGGCCAGCGGTTGCCGGTGGCTGCGAGATCGCACTTGCCTGCGACATGATCGTAGCTTCCGAGAACGCGGTGTTCGGGCTGCCGGAGGTTAAGCGTTCCCTGGTCGCTGTTGCGGGTGCCTTGATTCGGCTTCCTCGCGTGATCGGCATGGGCCCCGCCATGGAAATGATCCTAACCGGCGAGCCGGTCACGGCGACGCGGGCCTACGAGCTTGGTCTGGTGAACCGGTTGGCGCCCGAAGGGCAGGCTCTGGATGAAGCTCTCCGCTTGGCCGCCACGATCGCAGCGAACGCGCCGTTGGCTGTTCAAGCCAGTCGCAATCTCGCTGCTCGCGCTTTCGTGGACGACGAAGAGACCCTGTGGCAGGCCGGATTCGAGGAATTCATGAAGGTTCTTGGAAGTGAGGATGCCAAAGAGGGCCCGCGTGCGTTTATCGAAAAGCGTGCGCCTAAGTGGCAGGCCAAATAGCTGGCCACGGCTCTGTAGGGGGCTTCTCCCCACGCGTCCCCTAACCCCTGGGGCGATGCGCCACCTGGCTTTCGGTCCCTCATCGCCCCTCGTGGCCGTCCTCGGCCCTCGATGACGTGCCGCGCCCGGGGGGTTGGGGGACCTGGCGGGCGTTTCGGTGGGGTTTCCCGAAGTTGCGACAAGTTGCAAATCAGCCTAGCTGGGCGTAATGAAATCAAGGATTTAGAGTAACGACACGGCGCGTCGACGGCCCTACCGCGACGCCCAACCCGAGCCCAACGACCAAAGCCCGCCTGTGATTCCCGATCCGGGTTTCCAAGACCGGAGCGAAGGACACGGCGGTGACCAAGCGCATCGACCAAAATTCTCTACGCATTTGTCTCCTGACCTATCGCGGTAACCCCCGTTCAGGTGGGCAGGGCGTCTACGTGAAGTTGCTGTCGCGGGAACTCATTCGCATGGGTCACCACGTCGATGTCTGGAGTGGCCCTCCGCATCCAGAACTCGATCCCGAAGTTGGGCTGATCGACGTTCCAAGTTTGGACCTTTGGGATCCTGACGCGCTGCTGGCGTTTCCGGGCTTTTCGGCGCTTCGCGATCCGATCAACGTCTCCGAGTACGCGCGGACAATGAGCGGTGAGTTTCCGGAACCGCGAACGTTTTGTGCTCGTGTCGCTCGAGCCCTTGCAGGATCCGACAAGCAAACCTACGACATCGTTCACGACAACCAATCGCTTGGCCCTGCGCTGCTCGCGATCGACAAGCACACACCGGTGGTCGCAACGATTCACCATCCGGTGTCCGTCGATTTCCGCATTGCGTTGGAGTCGGCACCTACACTTCTCAAACGCTGGGGTGTGCGCCGCTGGTACGGTTTTCTGCCAATGCAGCAGAAGGTTGCGCGTGCACTCGAAAGCATCCTGACGGTTTCGGAAGCGTCGCGAACCGATTTGGCACGCGAGTACGGAATCGCCGAAGAGCGCATGCGTGTTGTGGGCAACGGCATCAACGTTGAGACCTTTTGTCCTCGCCCCGAGATTGAGCGCAGCGCCGAGCGACTTTTAACGACCTTGTCGGCCGATACGCCACTGAAGGGCTTTGCTTACCTTCTCGAAGCGTTCGCCGAATTGCGTCGCTCACGACCAGCCCTTGAATTGGTCGTGATTGGTTCGCTGGCCGCGCGCTCGCCGAACCTTAAAAAACTAACCGGACTTGGCTTGAAAGATGCGGTCGAGTTTACCGGTCGTGTGTCCGCCGAACGTATCGCCGAAGAGTATGCCCGCGCTACCGTCGCGATCGTGCCCTCGCTGTATGAAGGCTTCGGTTTCCCGGCTGGTGAAGCCATGGCCTGCGAGGTTCCAGTGGTTTCCACCTGCGCCGGTGCGCTTCCGGAAGTCGTCGGCGAAAGCGGCGTTGCTGGAATCTTGGTCGAGCCGGGGAGCGGCCCGTGCCTGGCCCGGGCGATCGAAGATCTTCTTTGCGCCGAGCCTTCGCGCCGTGCGGAAATGGGCGCGCGCGGCCGACGTCGCGTGCTCGAGAATTTTACATGGCGCCACGCAGCGTCGCGTACCGTTGATGCCTATTGCGAGGTCCTAGACCGACGCGCTGGCAGTACGCGGGTGATCTTCTCGGATCCCGCTCGGCTCGCTGAAGCAGAGTTCGCCAAGTCGGGCTTTGTTGCCGCGCGTAGCGCAACCGATTCGAGTCCGGAAGTCACATGCTGACGATCGATCCTGAAATCTTGTCGCTGGCCCCGGGCTCTCGCGTTCTCGACCTGGGTTGCGGCGAAGGCCGGCATTTGCGCGCGCTGCGAACGTTTCCAGGCTTGGATACCTTCGGTTTGGATTTGGGCGAGTGGGAGGTCGAGACCACTGCCAAGTCATTGGGTGAGATGGACGACATAGCTCCCGAGGCTGGCGGCGCATCAACGGACGCCGGCACCTGGGGTGTGGTTAGGGGGAGCGGCTATGAACTGCCCTTCGCCGACGCAGCCTTTGACTGTGTGATTTTTTCGGAAGTCCTCGAGCATCTGCATGAGGAAGACCGCGTTCTCGATGAAGTTCACCGGGTGCTTCGCCCGGGCGGACTGTTGGCATTGTCCGTTCCCCGCGAGGGACCGGAAGCCGTGTGCTGGGCGCTCAGTCATGAGTATCGCAATACGCCCGGCGGCCACTTGCGGATCTATCGGCGCGAGCAGTTGCGAAGTAAGCTTGAAGCGCACGGCTACCGTGTCTTCGATTCGCATTTCGCGCATGCGCTTCATGCCCCTTACTGGTGGACGAAGTGTCTATTTGGCGTGGGTAACGAAGACATCTTACCGGTACGCCTGTATCGCGATTTTCTTGAGTGGGACCTGATGAGCCGCCCGTGGATCACCCATCAACTCGAACAACTTCTCAACCCGGTCATCGGAAAGAGCGTCGTTTTTTATGCGATCCGAGGATAGCAGATCCCCCAAACGAGCTCGGCATTTGCTGGGCCGGGCGCAGATCGAGGCGACCGCCGATTGGATCGTTGCGCAGCAACGCAGTTCGGGCGAAATCCCGTGGCTGCGCGACAGTAAGGGCGATCCCTGGGATCACATCCATTCGGCGATGGGGCTGACGGTTGCCGGACGGCATCAGCAGGCCGAACACGCCTACAAATTTCTATCTCGATCGCAGATGCGACTCGGAGGTTGGCCGAGCGAGCGCGTCGGTGGGCGCGTGACCAATGGAACCCAAGAGTCCAATCACGCGGCCTATTTCGCGACTGGAGTTTGGCACCATTTCTGCGCCACCACAGATCGTCGTTTTTTAACCGAAATGTGGCCGACGCTTTTGCGCGCCATAGATTTCGTATGTTCCCTTCAGGAAGAAGACGGCACCATTTCGTGGGCCGTAGCTCCCAACGGTGACGCCTGGCGCGCGCCGTTGTTGACTGGTTGTTCTTCGATCTACGGTGGGCTGGTGTGCGCGGAGCGAATCGCCGACGCGTGCGGTTTGGCCAAGCCCGAGTGGTCGGTGGCCAGACAACGTTTAGGCGCCGTTCTACGCGGCGACCTCGACATCTTTACGGGCCGCGATCTCCCCGAAGGGATCGATCGCTATTCGATGGATTGGTACTACCCGGTTCTCGGAGGGGCGTTGCGTGGGGATGCGGGTCGCGAACGCCTTCTCGATCAAAACTTTATTGATGTCTTTCTGTCCGAAGGGGTAGGGATTCGCTGCGTCGCTGATCGTCCGTGGTACACGGTCGCCGAGACCTGCGAGCTGGTACTGGCCCTGGACGCTAGCGGTTTGTCCGAGCGCGCGGCGCAGATTCTGTCCTGGATGCATGTTTTTCGAACCGAGGACGGCGGCTACTGGACAGGCCGCACCTGGCCCGAAGATGTTTTCTGGCCGGAAGAACTGAACGCCTGGACCGCGGCGACGGTTCTCATTGCCGCCGATGCCCTTGAAGGGGTGTCTTCCACGAGCGGTTTTTTCCGCTCACTTCACGTCGATGACGAAGCAGCGGAAGTCGCTCAGTCGTCGGCGGTCCTATTCTCCGCGTAACGAAAGTCAGCCAATGGGCTCGGGCGAACTGCGCCTGAGAACACCAAGGGTCTTGGTGGTGGGAAGTTCCTGGAATACCCCGCTAGCCAGCGCACGTCGGTAGATTTCTATCGGGGCCTGGCCGCCTTCGTTGGGATCCGGAAACAGATCATGGATCGCGAGAATGCCGCCAACCGCGACTCTGGGAGCCCACAGCTCGTAGTCGCGATGAGCAGCTTCGTGACTGTGCCCACCGTCGATGAAGACCATGCCCAAAGGGGCGTGTGCGATCGCGGCGGCCTTGCTGCTCGAAGCAACGAGTAACAACGACGAATCCTCAAGCCCGGCTCTGTGTAGATTGCGTCGCAGCTCGCTAAGTGTGTCGAGTGCGCCGGCTTCGGCGTCGAATAAGTCGGGGTCGTGGTAGCCCTCTCCGACCTGGTGCTCTTCGCTACCGCGATGATGGTCTACACACGCCAACAGACCACCAGCCTCTTTCGCGCCGGCGCCCAGAAAAATCGACGACTTCCCGCAATAGCTTCCGATCTCGAGCACCGGCCCAAGCTTTGCGCCTTCGCGAGCGAGTTCGAACAATCGCAGACCTTCGTCTTCGTCAAGAAAACCTTTGGCGTTGCGTGCGATGGCGAGTGCGTGTGAATCCATATCTGTGTGATGCTCGCGGTTTGTTTGCTTCAAACTTGTTTGGGATCGGAGAATATTGGGGCGCGCTTCTCCATGTTTGCGGTGACCGCTTCAGCTTGGTTTGGCGTTCCCAAAAGCGTTCGTTGAACCTGCTCTTCGAGCAGTAGCCCGTCGATATCGTCGAGACGATAAGCACGATCCAAGAGGTGCTTGGCTCCACGAATCGCGTCAGGGTTGCGCCCTGCGATTTCGCGAGCGAGTTCGAAGGCCGCACTTCGTGGGTCGTCGGCGATATGGGTTGCCAGCCCCAGGGCAACGGCATCGGTCCCGGGGACGATCCTTGCGGTGTAGGTCAACTCTTTTAGGACATCCAGACGAACGACGTCGCGAAGTGTGCGCGTTCCGCTCATGTCCGGAATCAAACCCCAGTGCAGCTCACGTACCGACAGCCGAGCGTCAGGCGCCACGAAGCGAATGTCGGCCGCTGCCATGATCTGCAGCCCGCCGCCGTACGCGACGCCGTGTACCGCGGCAATGACCGGCATCGGCAGCTCCTTCCAGATCCAGGCTGCCGATTGTGCACGATTGGCAGCCTGACCGGCGCTGCGTGTTAGCAGATCGGCATCGGGGTCGTTGGTGTCCAACGAAAGAAAGCTCGCGAAATCCAAGCCGGCACAGAATGCCTTTCCCTGGCCTGACAGCACGACGACACGAACGTCGGCGCGTTTGGCAAGGTCACGGCCGGTCTCGCTTAGCGCGTTGAACATGGCCGGGTCCAGCGCGTTCATCTTGTCGGGACGAGATAGACGAACGTCTGCAATGTGATCGACGATGTCGACGGTTACGCGGTCGGACATAACGGGGCTCCGCTCGGCTCGGTGCTAAGCACCGGGGTTGTGATCGGTTGTTTCAGTGTTTCTGGTCGAGTTTGTCGACGACACTGCGAATCTTATCTTCCATAGTCTGGTCGCGATCTGTCCGGGTTCCGACCTTTACGGTGGTGGTGATGCGTGGTGCGCCCATTTCATGGACGACTTCGTGGCACCTTTTGATGGCCTGGAAGACTTCGTCCCACTCACCCTCGACGTTCGTGCCGAAGGCATGCAGGCGTGTGCTCAGTCCCGCTTCATCCAGAACCCGCGCACAGGCGGCTACATGGCTGGAGACGGAGATGCCGACCCCGAGGGGAACGACACATAGATCAACAATGACTCGCATGGCTGGCTCGGGTTTGTGTAACCCGAGCCGCGCGAGAGCCAAAACGGCCGCCGTAGCGGTTTGCGCCGGTCGTGGGTGCTGACCATCTTGCGCGGGCGTGCCTTCGGGGGCCGCCAAAACCCAGGATCCCAATGGCTACGACTCAGATAGCAGGAACCAACGACGACCGTTTCGCCCGTGTGCGCGAGGTGTTCACTCAACATTTTTCCGACGGAGCTGAGATCGGTGCGGCGGTAGCCGTAACGGTTGGCGGGGAGCCGGTTGTAGATCTTTGGGGAGGCGTCGCCGACCCTGAGTCCGGTCGAGCCTGGGAGCGTGACACGCTCGTGAACGTGTTCTCGACGACCAAGGCCATGACCGCGTTGTGTGCCCTTCGCCTCTATGAACTTGGGCAACTCGACCTGGACGCTCCCGTAGCCAGCTATTGGCCAGAATTCGCAGCAGCCGGCAAAGAGGCGATACCGGTGCGCAGCTTGCTCAACCACCAGGCTGGCCTGGCAGCGGTTCGCAAGCCGCTTGATGGTCCTGTGCTGTTCGACTGGGACGCGATCACGAGCGCTCTGGCTGCCGAAACGCCGTGGTGGAATCCGGGCACCGCGCACGGTTACCACGCGCTTACTTTTGGTTGGTTGGTCGGTGAGGTGGTTCGGCGGGTTTCCGGAAAATCACTCGGCCGCTTTTTTGCCGATGAATTCGCAACTCCTCTGGGCCTGGATTTTCACATTGGTCTGGACCCATCCCTAGACAGCCGTGTCGCGACCATGGGCGGTCTATCTATGGAACCAGCACCTGGCGAGCCGTCGCTGGCGGAGATCATTCTAGGCGATTCCGAGTCTGTTTCCGCGAAAGCGTTTACGAATCCCGTCAGCCTCATGCTGCCCGAGACGGTCAACTCACGCGCTTGGCGAGGAGCTGAAATTCCGGGAGCCAACGGCCACAGCGACGCGCGTTCTCTTGCGCGTATCTACGGAGCGTTAGCCGGCAACGGTATGTGCGACGGTGTTGACGTCTTGTCGAACGAGGTTCGCGACCTCGCA
>JBLFWR010000032.1:0-26419 GCA_047611725.1 Binatia bacterium
TTGATGCCGCTGCCAAAAAGCTGGGCGTCGATTTCATCGTCGTCAAAGCGCAGATTCACGCGGGTGGCCGCGGAGCGGGCGCGATTGTCGCCAACGCCGCCGAAGCTGCCCAAGTTTTTCATGCCAACCTCGCCAAGGAAGGTCTTCCCAAGCACGACAAGAAAGGTGGTGTACGGCTGACCAAGAACTTGGCGGAAACCAAGAGCGCGGTTGACGACATTCTGGGCCATATTCTCGTGACCAAGCAGACCGGCGCCAGTGGCCGCGAAGTGGGTCGCGTTTTGTTGCAGGAAGGCGCCGACCTAAAGCGTGAGCTGTACCTCTCGGTGCTGCTGGATCGCGCCACTGGTCGTGTCGTGATGATGGCTTCGACCGAAGGCGGCATGGAAATCGAAACGGTAGCTGAAGAGTCACCGGAAAAGATCTTCCGCGTCAGTGTCGATCCCGTCATCGGTCTGGGCGACTGGCAGGGGCGCGAGCTTGCGTTTCGGCTAGGAATTCCGGCCGCCAAAGTTGGCGAGGCCGCCGCATTCTTCAAGAAGGTCTACACGGCCTACGTGGAATCGGATGCATCACTGATCGAGATCAATCCCTTGGTGCAAACCAACGACGATACAATGCTCGCTTTAGACGCGAAAGTTTCGTTCGACGACAACGCGCTGTACCGGCACGCAGACATTCGCGAGATGCGCGACGAGACAGAGGAAGATCCGAAAGAGCGGCGGGCCGCTGAGTTCGATCTGTCTTACATCGCGCTGGACGGCAGCATCGGTTGCATGGTGAACGGCGCGGGCCTGGCCATGGCGACGATGGACATCATTCACTACGCCGGCGGCGAGCCTGCAAACTTCTGTGACGTAGGCGGCGGTGCCACCACAGAGAAAGTCGCCGAGGCGTTCAAAATCATTCTCTCCGACCCGAATGTGAAGGCGGTATTCGTCAACATCTTCGGCGGGATCATGAAGTGCGATGTTCTGGCCCAAGGTGTGGTTGATGCCTCCAAGCAGGTCGGAGTCACAATTCCTCTGGTTGTTCGCTTGGAAGGAACCAATGTTGACCGCGGCCGCGAAATTATCGCCGAGTCGGGTCTGGATATTATTACCGCCACCGACATGCTCGATGGTGCCACGCGCGTCGTCGCGGCGGTCGGCTAAGGGGCGAGGAACTAGAAGATGAGCGTACTGCTAAGTTCAAAAAGCCGCGTTGTTACCCAGGGTCTGGGCGGCACCGGCAAGTTCCATCACCTTGGTTGTCGTGAATACGGCACGCAGATGCTTGCTGCTGTTCGCCCCGGCAAGGGCGGAACCGAGTGGGAAGGCACGCCGATTTACGACACCGTTTCCGAAGCGGTCCAGAAACAGGGTGTTGATGTTTCGGTTATCTACGTGCCGCCGCCTGGCGCCGCAGATGCCATCATGGAAGCCGCCGACGCTGGCGTGGCCCTGATCGTGTGTATTACCGAAGGCATCCCGGCCAGCGACATGGTCAAGGTGCAGCGGTTCCTGGAAGGACGCGAGTCGCGTCTGATCGGTCCGAATTGCCCCGGCATTATCACTCCTGGTCAGGCCAAGGTCGGCATTATGCCCGGCTACATTCACAAGCCCGGCAAAGTTGGCGTTGTGTCGCGTTCGGGCACGTTGACCTATGAGGCGGTTCACCAGTTGACCCAACTCGGAATCGGTCAGTCTACCTGCATCGGTATTGGCGGTGATCCGATTATCGGCACCAACTTCATCGACGCTTTGACGCTGTATCAAGAAGATCCTGACACCGACGCGGTGATCATGATCGGAGAGATCGGTGGTGATGCCGAGCAGAAGGCGGCCGAGTGGGTGAAAGCCAACATGACCAAGCCAGTTGCTGGGTTCATCGCTGGAAAAACGGCTCCTCCCGGAAAACGCATGGGCCACGCCGGTGCGATTATTTCTGGGGGCAAGGGAACGGCTGAAGAAAAGGTCGAAGCTCTCCAGGCCGCAGGAATTTTGGTCGCGGAAACTCCGGCTGAACTCGGATCGACACTTGTCGCGGCGATGAAGGCCTAGTCGGCCCGCCGCCAGAATTTAAGGAAACAAGTAATGAGCGAACGTACGCTATCTATCGTTAAGCCCGATGCCGTCGCCAAGAACGCGATCGGCGGGATTTTTTCCATCTTCGAAAAGGGCGGTCTCAAGATCGTTGCAACGAAGATGATTCACATGTCCAAGGCTCAGGCCGAGGGCTTTTACGCAGTTCACAAAGAGCGTCCGTTTTTTGGCGGTCTGACAACATTCATGTCGGAAGGTCCGATCGTTGTCTCCGTGCTCGAAGGTGAGGGTGCGATCTTGCGTCATCGCGAGTTGCTCGGCGCCACCAACCCGGCCGACGCGACCGACGGAACGGTTCGCAAGCTTTACGGCACCGACATAGAGCGCAACGCGGGCCACGGTTCCGATGCTCCTGACACTGCAGCGTTTGAGATCAGTTACTTCTTCAGCGCCCTGGAGTTGCACGAGCGCTAGCGCTCGGACTTTTTTTTACAATGACAGACGCACCCGAAAGTGCGGCAACGGGCGGCGTGGCGAAAGCTTCGCCGCCCGTGCGCCTTAAGCGAACGAACCTGCGTTCCCTGACCTTGGCTGAAATTGAAGCTTGGGTAGAGCGGCGTGAGTTTCAAGGCTATCGCGCCGCACAGATTGCGGGTTGGCTCTACAATCGCGCTCCAACCGAACTCGACGACATGACCAACCTTCCGGCCGTGTTGCGCGAGGCGTTGGCGGAAGATTTCGACACGACATTGCCCTCGGTGTGTCTTCGTAGTGAGTCGGAAGATTCGACGATCAAACTTCTGGTTGGTCTGGCCGATGCGAAGGTCGTCGAAGCCGTTGTGATTCCCCGCGAAGATCGCCGCACTCTATGCATCTCGTCACAGGTCGGCTGCGCTCTGGATTGCAAGTTTTGCGCGACCGGGAAGATGGGGCTGGATCGCAACCTTGATGCCAGCGAGATCGTTGCGCAGGTTCTGCTGGGCCGACAGGCTGCCGACCCCTGGCCGCTGACCAACTACGTGTTTATGGGAATGGGCGAGCCGTTGGCCAACTACGATCGTCTAATTCGCGCACTTGAAATCATGACGGCTCGCTGGGGGCTTGGGATTTCGCCGCGGCGAATCACGGTATCCACGGCCGGTTTGGTTCCGCAGATGGAGCGGCTGGCGGCAGAATCGTCGGTCAATCTCGCCATTTCGCTGACCGCGGGCCGCGATGAATTGCGCGATCAGCTCTTCCCAATCAACCGGCGCTACCCGCTAGCCGAGCTCATGGCAGCCTGCCGGCGTTTAGATCTTCCGCGAAGGCGTCGCCTGTCCTTCGAGTACACGATGCTCGATGGCGTGAACGACACCGAACGCGACTCCAACGATTTGATACGGCTGTTCGCGGGCATGCGTGTGAAGCTCAACCTGATTCCCTTCAACGAGTTCCCCAACTCGGGCTTTCGTTCGACACCGTGGGAGCGAATCGAAGCGTTCCAAACGCGGATGCTCCAGGCGGACGTGCACACGACTGTGCGCGCGAGTCGCGGCCGCGACATTGATGCGGCCTGCGGCCAACTTGCCACGGCTGCCGCCAGCTAGATGAAGGGTGGGGCGCACAGCGAGTGTGCTGTGCGCGTCGGGGTGATTGTGAACCCCCATGCCAGCGGCAATCGTCGGTGCCCCGACCGTGCGGAAAAGCTTCGTGGCATCGTCGGCAGCCACGGGGTTGTGCGCGAAACCAAAGACCTGTCTGACCTTGATGGTGCTCTTGAAGAGTTTCGCGATTCCGAAATCGAGGTTCTGGCGCTGTGTGGCGGCGACGGAAGTATTTCGCACGGCTTGTCTCGCGCCTTGTCAATTTGGGGGCCGCAACAATTGCCTCGGGTCGTGGTGCTACGAGCCGGAACCATTAACAATATTTCGCGGTCGGTGGGCGGTCCGGTTCGGGCCGAAAAGGGCCTGGAAGCGATGCTCGCCGGGTTGGCGGCGGGACGCGAACCCACAATTTGTCGGCGCGCGATGATTCAGGTCAACGGCGAGCGCTCGGGCTTTATCATCGGTGCCGGACTGATCACGCATTTTCTGGAGCTGTACTACGAAGGCGCTCGGCCCGGGCCGTTTCGGGCTGCCTTTCTCCTCGTGGTTCTGGGCTGCTCCTACTTGATTGGCGGCAAGCGCATCCACAGTGTTGTGCCGACCGTGGCGGGGCGCGTGGAAAACGACGACCAGGTGCTCCCGCAACGCGGCTTTACCCTGATTTTGGCCAGCACTGTAGAAAGCATCGGTTTGGGCGTGCGGCCATTCTATTTGGCGGGCCGAAAGCCGGGGTTCTTCCACGTGCTGGCGGGTGATCCCACGGCCGGCCAATTGCTGCTGCGGCTATGGCACTTCTGGCGAGGGTTTCCGCCGCGACTTGATCCCCTGTATGACGGCCCGGCTCGGCGGCTCAAGGTCAGTTTCGAAACGCCGCAGCGTTACACGATTGATGGCGAATTGTTTGGACCTGATGACGAGCTGGTATTGGAAACTGGCCCGACCATCGAGTTCCTGTCGCCCTATTTAACGGAGAATTGAGAAAGATGCTCGGAGTCATTGGTGGCAGCGGCCTTTACGCGATGGACGTACTTGGGGACGCGCACGAACAGCATGTGGCGACACCGTTTGGCGAGCCATCCGATGCATTTGTTGTCGGCCGCTTGCACGGCACCGACGTTGCCTTTCTGCCACGCCACGGGGCGGGGCACCGTATCCTTCCGACCGAGTTGAACTTTCGCGCCAACATTCATGCGTTGAAGCAGCTCGGGGTGACCGAAGTCGTTTCAGTCTCGGCCGTAGGCAGTCTGCGTGAAGAAATTGTACCGGGGCATCTCGTCGTCCCGGATCAGTTCATCGACCGTACGCGTGGTCGTGTTTCAACGTTCTTTGGCGACGGTTGTGTCGCGCATGTTGGCTTCGCCGATCCGTTCTGTGCGGGCTTGTCGGCACTGGTTGCCAGTTCAGCGCGCGAAGCCGGCGGCACTGTTCATGAAGGCGGAACCTATATCTGTATGGAAGGCCCGGCCTTTTCGACTCGCGCCGAGTCTAATCTGTACCGAAGCTGGGGCGGCAATATCATCGGCATGACAAACCTTCAGGAAGCCAAACTTGCGCGCGAAGCCGAGCTTTGTTTTTCGACGCTGGCGCTGGCGACCGACTACGACTGCTGGCGTGAGGAAGAAGAGGGTGTGCAGACGGCCGATATCCTTGCGGTACTGGCGGCCAACGCGGCTCTTGCTCGTGAAACGGTAAGTGTTGTCGCACGCGACACCGGTGCGCATAGCCGGACTTGCGGCTGTCGCACAGCATTAGACTTTGCAGTGATCACTGACCCCGCACGAATTCCCGAATCGACCCGCGCGAAACTTGCGCTGCTGCTCGCTCGCAGCACCGGTGTCGCTGCACCGGTCGCGAACTGAGCGGCGCCGACGCGCCCTGATCCAAAGGAGATGAACATGAGTAAATCGGTATGTGTGGTGGGCTCGGTAGCCCTGGACAAAGTGGAAACGCCATCGGGCAAAGCCGAGAGCGTATTGGGCGGAGCCAGTACGTATTTCGCTGTCGCGGCGAGCTTCTTTGCACCGGTGAATATGGTGGGTGTGGTCGGAAACGATTTCCCGGAAGCCGAACGACGCTTTCTCGTTGATCGCGGTATTGACCTGGACGGGCTCGAAGAGGCCGACGGCAAAACGTTTTCGTGGCACGGCCGCTACCACGAGAACATGAACATTCGCGATACGGTGCACTTAGACCTAGGCGTGTTCGAAAACTTCGAACCGAATCTTCCTGAGAGCTATCGCTCAAGCGAGTTTGTGTTTCTCGGCAACATTCAGCCGGATCTACAGTGTAAGGTTCTCGATCAGTTGATCGCGCCCGAGTATGTCGGCGCCGATACGATGGATCACTGGATCAACACTGCACCGGAAGCGTTGAACTCGCTTATCGGACGCATTGATTTGTTAAGCATCAACGACTCCGAGGCAGCGCAACTCAGCCACGAACCGAATCTGGTTCGCGCCGCGCGCAAGATCCTCGACCTTGGTCCGAGTCATCTCATCGTGAAACGCGGCGAGTACGGTGCACTTCAGTTCTCGGCTGACGAGATTTTTTCCGTACCGGCCTTCCCGCTTGAAACCGTTATCGATCCAACCGGCGCAGGAGATACCTTCGCCGGCGGCGTGTTCGGCTACCTAGCTGAAGTCGGCGGCGTGGATCGCGCTAGTCTGCGTCGCGCCATCGTGTACGGGAGTGTGGTTGCGTCGTTCACGGTTGAGGCCTTCGGCCTGGACCGGCTGCGTACCTTGAAGCGCGAAGAACTCGACCTACGCTTCCGCCAGTTCATGGCGCTTACGGATTTCCACACGGTCTAAGCGCAGACGCTTGGCCCGGAGGCACTATGGATATTTCTGTCGTCCTACCCGTGTTCAACGAGGTGGAGAATATTGAGCCGCTGCACGCGGAAATCACCGAAGTACTGGAGCCCATGGGGCGCAGCTACGAGGTGATTTACGTGGACGACGGTTCGACCGATGGCTCGCGGGAGCTGCTCACCGACCTGCACGAGCGGGATCCGCATGTGCGTACGATCCTGTTTCGCCGCAATTTCGGTCAGACCGCTGCCGTGGCCGCTGGTCTAAAAGCCACGCGCGGCGATCTCGTAGTTACGCTGGATTCGGACCGGCAGAACGATCCTCACGATATTCCGCGCCTTATTGCCAAGCTCGACGAGGGCTTCGATATGGTCAGCGGCTGGCGCAAAGACCGCAAGGACGACCTGGTTTTGCGCAAAATCCCGTCGATGGTCGCCAACAAGCTCATTCGCTGGATGACCGGTGTCCACGTCCATGACTACGGCTGCATGCTCAAGGTCTATCGCGGGGAAATCGCCCGCGGGCTGCGTTTGTATGGCGAGATGCACCGATTCATCCCGGCCATTGCTCACGACCTAGGGGCGCGTGTCGAAGAGATCGTTGTAAATCATCGACCACGTGTGGCCGGAACATCCAAGTATGGGATATCGCGAGTGATTCGCGTGGTGCTCGATCTGATGACCGTAAAGTTCCTATCGGTCTACGCCACCCGCCCGCTCCATGTGTTCGGTGTTTTGGGGCTGGGGATGGGAGGCCTCGGGACGCTGCTTTTGGGCATTCTGGGTTTTCAGCGCATCTTCCTGGGCATCGAACTGAGCAATCGGCCAATCGTGCTGTTGGCCCTGCTTTTGGTCGTCACTGGCGCACAGTCAGTAACGATGGGCTTGTTGGCCGAGATGATGGCGCGCACCTACCACGAGAGTCAGGACAAGCCGATTTATGTGATCGAGACCGACTTGCCACCCCGCGATATGGCCTGAGGGCGCTTTGCCCGCGCCCGCCACGGCTGATACAGTCTCCCGATGCGCTGGCCGGTAAGGCCGCATGGAATCAAACCTTTCTCCGAGGAGCTAGCTTGAATATTTGTGTAATAGGCACCGGCTATGTTGGCCTGGTCGCCGGAACTTGTTTTGCCGAAGGTGGCAACGATGTCATCTGCGTAGACATCGACGAAAAGAAGATTCAGGCCCTCCGCGACGGCCATGTCCCGATCTACGAGCCCGGTCTCGAAGAGCTGATCAAGCGCAATACGAGCGAAGGCCGTCTGTCGTTTACGACTGATCTTAAGGCCGCAGTGTCCAGTTCTCTGGTCTGTTTTATCGCCGTAGGCACGCCGCAGTCTGAAACCGGCGCTGCCGACATGAAGTACGTTCACACGGCCGCCCGCCAAGTTGGCGAGGCCATGGACGGGTATCGAATCATTGTGTGTAAAAGCACGGTGCCGGTCGGAACGGCCGCTCAGGTCCGCGCGATTTTGGGTGAGGCAACGACCGAGTCATTCGCAGTCATCTCCAACCCGGAGTTCATGAAAGAGGGCGCGGCGCTTGAAGACTTCCTCAAGCCCGACCGGGTTGTCATCGGTGGCGATGATCCGAAAGCCATCGAAATCATGTGCGATTTGTACAAGCCGTTCGTGCGCGGCGGTTCACCAATCTTGACGATGGACAACCCCAGCGCCGAGATGACCAAGTACGCGGCGAACGCGTTGCTGGCCGTGAAGATCTCGTTCATGAACGAGATTGCCAACTTGTGTGAGCGAGTCGGCGCCGACGTTGAAGCGGTACGCAAGGGCATCGGTACCGATAGCCGGCTTGGTATGCACTTCTTGTATCCAGGCCTTGGCTACGGCGGTTCGTGTTTTCCGAAAGACGTTCGCGCGATTATTCACACCGCCACCGAAGCGGGTCTTGAGTTCCCGCTGCTGCACTCTGTTGACGAGATTAACAATCGACAGAAAAAGCGCCTGTTCGAAAAGGTAACCGATTATTACAAGGGCAACCTTTCGGGTCGCACGTTTGGCATTTGGGGGCTGGCGTTTAAGCCGCGAACCGATGACATGCGCGAAGCACCTTCGATTGGCTTGGTCGAAGATTTGTTGGCTGCCGGGTGTACGGTGAATGTCCACGACCCCGAGGCCATGGAAGTCGCCAGCCAGTACTTCGGTGACCGTGTTGGTTACCATGCTCACACCTACGACACGCTCAACGGAGCCGATGCTCTTTTGATCGTCACCGAGTGGAATGAGTTCCGCAATCCCGACTTCGATCGCATCAAGGGCCTCCTCAAGGCGCCGGTCATTTTTGACGGACGCAATTTGTGGGACCCCGAAGATATGAAGGAAGAAGGGTTTAACTACTTTACGATCGGCAGACAGCCGGTCATACAAGGCTGAGGATCGCACGCGATGAAGCGAATTCTAATCACCGGCGGAGCAGGTTTTATCGGCTCGCACCTTTGCGAGCGTTTTCTTGCCGACGGTCACGAAGTGATCGCCGTAGACAACCTGCTCACGGGCGATCGCGACAACATCGCGCATCTTTTCGAGAACCCTCGCTTCACGTTTCAAGAGCAGGACATCACCAACTACCTGTACGTTCGTGGTCCGCTCGACGCGATCATGCACTTCGCCTCTCCGGCCAGCCCGGTCGACTACCTTGAGTTGCCGATCCAGACGCTGAAGGTCGGATCGTTGGGGACACACAAGGCTTTGGGGCTGGCTCACGCCAAGAAAGCCCGGATTGTCGTGGCTTCGACTTCGGAAGTGTACGGCGACCCGCTGATTCATCCGCAGACCGAAGACTATTGGGGAAATGTGAACCCGATTGGTCCGCGCGGTGTGTACGACGAAGCGAAGCGTTTCCTCGAGGCGATGACGATGGCGTACCATCGCACCCACGGTGTACAGACTCGCATCGCGCGAATCTTCAACACCTACGGCCCGCGCATGCGTACACGCGATGGTCGCGTGGTGCCGAACTTCTTCTGTCAGGCTTTGGCCAATGAGCCGATTACGGTCTACGGCGATGGCTCTCAGACCCGCAGCTTTTGCTACGTGTCAGATCTTGTTGAAGGCCTGACCCGCCTGCTGTGGTCGGACGACATTGGTCCGATCAACCTCGGCAACCCGTCAGAAATGACGATTAAGGATTTCGCCGAGAAGATCCGTGACGTTTCCGACTCCAAGTCGGAGATCGTCTACCGCGACCTACCGGTCGACGATCCGAAAGTGCGTCAGCCCGATATCACTAAGGCACGCAGGATTCTCGGCGGTTGGGAGCCGGTTGTGAGCCTCGATGATGGGCTCGCCAAGTCGGTGACCTACTTCAAGGAGAAGCTCGCGGAGCAAGCATGAAGACTCTGGTTACGGGCGGCGCCGGCTTCATCGGATCGCATATCGCCGAAGCATATCTGGCAGCCGGTCACGAAGTCTTCGTTCTTGACGATCTCTCGAGCGGAAAGCGTGAGAACCTGACCGAGGGGGCAACCCTTGAGGTCGCAGACCTTCGCTCTCCCGAAGCGGCGGCGTTCGTTAAGGCCGTGCGGCCCGACGTTGTCTGTCACCACGCCGCGCAGATGAACGTGCGCCGATCAGTTGAAGACCCAATGTTCGACGCCGACGTCAACGTTCTGGGTTTGCTCAATGTTGTGGAGGCTGCCCGCGCAGTTGGCACCAAACGTGTGATTTTCGCTTCCTCGGGTGGCACTGTTTACGGCGACCCGGCCAATGTCCCGCCCGCAGAATCCGAGCCGCTGAACCCGCTTTGCCCCTATGGGGTCAGCAAGGTCGCCGGTGAAATCTACCTCGGCTATTACGCCCGTATTCATGGTCTGCATTCGGTGATTCTTCGCTACGGGAACGTTTACGGCCCACGCCAGGACCCTCGGGGCGAAGCAGGCGTCATTTCGATTTTCGCCCAAAGGCTACTCGCCAATCAGCAGTGCACTATTTATGGTGACGGCCGCCAAACTCGCGACTATGTGTTTGTTGGGGACGTCGCGCGTGCGAACGTCGCAGCGCTGACCACCTCGCAATCCGGCGCATTCAATATCTCCACCGGCATCGAAACCGATGTGGTAGAACTGTTCGAGAAGATTCAAACGTTGGTAGGAGTGGGCCCGAAGGCGGTCCACGCTGATGCCCTTGCGGGCGAAGTCCGACGTTCGGTTCTGGCTTGCGGGCGGGCCAGCAAACAACTTGGTTGGGAGCCGACGACGGCTCTTGCAAGCGGACTCGATGCCACCATTGAGTGGTTTCGTGGCCGCTCCTAAAAGGAAGCTCTAGTAGCCACCTGCGATGTCCGAAACCTTCATCCGCAACTTCTCGATCATCGCACATATCGACCACGGCAAATCCACGCTGGCCGATCGAATTCTTGAGCGCACGGGCACTGTTTCCGCACGCGAAATGGAAGCCCAACTGCTCGACGACATGGACCTGGAGCGTGAGCGAGGCATCACGATCAAGGCCCGCGCCGTGCGCCTGTACCACACGTCCAAAGACGGCAACAAATATCAGTTCAACTTGATCGACACGCCGGGGCACGTTGATTTCTCCTACGAAGTCTCGCACTCGCTGGCTGCCTGCGATGGCGCGTTGCTCGTTGTTGACGCCAGCCAGGGCGTTGAGGCGCAGACACTGGCCAACGTGTATCTGGCCCTGGAACACGACCACGAGATCGTTCCGGTGTTGAACAAGATCGATCTTCAAAGTGCCGATCCCGAACGGGTGCGGGAGCAGATCGAAGAAGTCATCGGTATCGACGCCTCAGACGCTGTGGAATGCAGCGCCAAAAGCGGGTTCGGTATCGACGAAGTGCTTGAAGCGATTGTCGAGCGCATTCCCGGTCCGCAGCAAGACGTCGATGCGCCCCTTCGTGGGCTTCTGTTCGATAGTTGGTTCGACAACTATCAAGGCGTGATGGTGATGGTTCGGGTTTTTGAAGGAACCGTTCGCAAGGGCGATTCGATTCGCTTCATGCAGGGCGGCAAGCGCTTCGAAGTCACCAAGCTAGGCGTGTTCAGCCCGCGCGCGGTCGAAGTCAAGGAGCTCAAGGCGGGCGAAGTGGGCTTTATGGCTGCGGCCATCAAAGATATTCGCGATGCCCTCGTTGGCGATACGGTCACACACCCGGACAGGCCCTGCGCCGAAGCGTTGCCCGGTTTTCAGGCGACCAAGCCGATGGTGTTCGCAGGGATCTATCCCATCGATAGCGCCGACTACGAAGACCTGCGCGACGCCATCGAAAAACTGCGACTCAACGATTCATCGTTCTCGTATGAGCCTGAGACTTCGTTGGCTTTGGGATTCGGTTTTCGGTGCGGGTTCCTCGGCCTACTCCATATCGAGATCACACAAGAGCGCCTTGAGCGCGAGTTCGGACTCAGTCTGATCACGACCGCCCCGACGGTGGTCTATCGTGTAGCCCTGACCGACGGATCAACGATTGATATCGACAGTCCTTCCAAACTTCCGGATGGGACGTTGGTGGATAGTATTTCGGAGCCCTACATTAAGGCCACGGTGCACGTGCCAGCTGAGTATGTGGGGTCGGTTCTTGCCCTTTGCGAAGAAAAGCGAGGCACGCAGCTTGGCTTACAGTTCGCCGGTGAGGGTAGGGCGATCGTGATTTACGAGATGCCGATGGGCGAAATCGTGTACGATTTCTACGATCGCCTGAAATCAGCCACACGCGGGTACGCGTCTTTTGACTACGAGCCGGTCGGGTTTAAGCCTGACAAGTTGGTGAAGCTTGACCTGCTGATCAACGGCGAGAAGGTTGATGCGCTTTCTATTATTTGCCACTCCGCCCGCGCTCATTATCGCGGCCGCGAGCTGGCCAAGAAAATGCGCGAACTGATCCCGCGGCAAATGTTCGACATTGCGATTCAAGCGGCGATCGGCACTAAGGTCGTGTCACGCGAAAACGTGAAGGCGCTTCGCAAGAACGTGACCGCAAAGTGCTACGGCGGTGACATTACGAGAAAGCGAAAGCTGCTCGAGAAACAGAAAGAAGGCAAGAAGAGGATGAAGCAGGTGGGAAGTGTTCAGATCCCCCAGGAAGCCTTCCTGGCCGTTTTGAAGGTGGGCGAATGACACTGCTCGAACGTCTGCGCCCGAGTGTCCTTCGTGGCGACCGCAAACGCGGCCAGCGCGGTTCTGTTGTTCGCGAGTATGTTGAAGCCATTTTGTTGGCGGTGGCGTTGGCACTGTTCATTCGGACCTTCGTGGTTCAAGCGTTCAAGATTCCCAGCGGGTCGATGCTTCCCACGCTCTTGGTTGGCGATCACTTGCTCGTTAATAAACTGCTCTACGGCATCCGCATCCCCTTTGTGGGCAAACGGGTTCTGCAGGTTTACGAGCCGGAGCGCGATGACATCGTCGTGTTCATTTTCCCCGACGATCGCAACAAAGATTTCATTAAACGCGTTCAGGGCGTCCCGGGTGAGAAGCTCGAAATTCGCGATAAGGTTCTCTACATCAACGGTGAAGTGGTCGAAGACGCGTTCGCCCACTTCCCGAAAGATTCTCGTGTAAGACCTGGCGCCATACGCGACAATTTCGGACCAATCGTGATTCCCGCAGGCGAAGTTTTCGTCATGGGTGACAACCGTGACTACTCCCACGACAGTCGCTTCTGGGGCACGGTGCCGATCGACGACATCCGCGGCAAGGCGTTTGTTTTGTACTTCTCCTGGGATTCCGAGGCCTTCTCGCCACGATGGGGCCGTACCGGAATGCTGCTTCACTAAAAGGTTGGGAGGCGATCCCTTTGGGGCCGGTTCGTACCGCGTGCGTCAGCTCGGCCTGGCGCCTATTATGTGCGAATGAACATGACTCGCGACCGCGAACCCTTGGGGCTGCTTGCCGGACGGCCTTGGTGGATGAATTGCATGCTCGGGCTTTGCCTGTTCGCGACATTCGCCTTCATGCCTTGGAACGTCTTTGTGCGCCCCTCGGGCGACATGGTCGACGTCTGGTTCGGTTTCGAGTTTACGGGTGTGGCGGCCCGCTTCACCGCTATACTTCACTGGGTCGTGTATGCGGTCGGAGCCTGGGGCTTTTATCGGATGCGTTCATGGATGTGGCCCTGGGCTGCAGTCTATATGGCGCAGGTTGCCGTCGGCCATATCGTATGGAGTGAGCTGAGCGCGAATGGGCGCGGCTTAACTGTCGGTATCGTGCAGGCCGCCGTCCTTTCCATTCCGGCGGTGATGCTTTTTGCTTCCGGCGATTACTTTCTTCGTTCCCGGCGATAGTCGGGAGCCAACGCTCGTTAACGCTGTCGATCGGAGATCAACATGCCACATACCGCCATATTCGGACCTGTTCTCGCCACCCTGTTGCTGACTTTGATTGTGTGGGTCGTGATGTTCGTGCGTCGCATCCCGTTTATTCAAAGCCAGAATTTTACCCCGGAACAGATGGCCACTCCGGGCATGCTGGCTGCTGCGTCGCCCCCGCATATTCTGAACCCGTCGGACAACTTCAAGAACCTTCTGGAAGTGCCAATACTTTTTTACGTGCTGGCTTTGTACTTGTTTGCGACGAACCAAGTCGATGCCGTTTACGTTGGAGCGTCGTGGGTCTTTGTTTTGTTCCGCGTCCTACACAGCGTGATGCACTGTACCGCCAACGTGGTGATCGTACGCTTCGGTTTTTATGCGGTTTCGACGCTGATGGTCTGGTTTATCCTCGTGCGCGCGATCTTCCAGTACATGGGCCAGTAATTCTGCCCGGGCCGACTACCCACCTTGACGGTGATTCGTCGGCCCGCCTTTCTACGCGACACGACTCGCCAATTATGCCCAACCGCGTTCCCGTAAACTCACGCGCCGTGTACTCGACGGTGACCGGAACCCTGTGCCCAGAGTGCGGACGATCCAAGGTGGACTGTTCCTGCAAGACGGCAGCAGCCGTTCCCAAAAACGACGGCATCGTTCGTGTTGGTCGCCAGACCAAAGGGCGCAAAGGTAAGGGGGTGACAACCATTACCGGTGTCCCACTTGTGGGTGCCGAGCTTGAAGCGTTGGCGAAGCAGCTGAAAAACCGTTGTGGAGCGGGCGGTGGCCTGCGCGAAGCCATCATTGAGATCCAGGGCGATCACCGCGATACCGTTGTCGCCGAACTCAAGAACAAGGGATGGACCATAAAGCGAGCCGGCGGCTAGAGGCCGCTCCCGTGGTTTTCGTACTAGGGAATTGCAGTGCGCGACTAGACGTATCTTTGTCTATCCAATAGCCGTGGCTCCTCACGGAAGTTCGTTCACGAATGCACAAACGACCGCATCCACGCGCCTCGACTCGCGATCTCGGATGTTGAAGGTCTGGGCGAACGACGTAGCCAAGAACAGGGTTGAATCGTTGCCGACCAACACCGGTACCAACGTTGTCGTCAACGGCATTAGCACTTTTTACAACCCGATCACCCAAGCGGAAGAGATGGTCGAGACCACGATGACCTTCGACAACGTCACGCGCGGTGGAGAAACGACGATCATCCCGGTGTCGAACGTCGCCGGTGGGGTTGCGCCGCGGTTCGCTCTCGAAGTGGGTGGTTACCGCGCAGTGCTGTTCGATGTTGTGACCACCGCAGAGTTTACGGGTGTCGTAGAGATTTGCGGGCCGTACCCGGATGCCGACAATGACGGTTTGATTGACGGTCCCGACGGCATCCCGGAAACGGATCTTTTCGTGCTCCACAACGAGGGTGGAACGTTTGTAGACCGCACGTCTCGCCGGGACACCGTGGACAACTTGATCTGCGCGGAAGTGACGAGCTTCTCGGAATTTGCGATTGCTGTTTCAACGCCCCTTTGTTGTGCGAAGCCATGCCAGCCGACTGCCCGCAGGGGCAAGACGGAAAATCCCTGCTGTTCTTCAAAGTCAAGGATGCAGGCAAGAGCACGCTTCTGCTCAAGCTGGCCAAAGCGTCGGTGTCTGTGTTTACGACGACGGTGGTTTGGTTTTGGAGGCCCAGGATCGCTCCGGAGGGTGCGGGCAGTCTTTTAGTTGTCACGGCTTCTCGTTGTGTGCCGAGATGCAGTACTTGATGGGCTGGGGCTTGGCGACAAAGTCAAGTTCAACGAGTTCAGCCGCGACGGGTACGACCGAGTTGAGTTGCCCGACTTCAGTTTTCGAATTCCGAACGATCCGTATCGCCTTCAGGAAGCACTGCGCCTAGCGTTTCCGGAAGAGCACAAACCGATTGATGACTTGTTCGAGGTCCTTTTCGCAATTCATGAAGAGGTCGAGGGGAACACGTTCGATGCGATGCGCTTCCTCCACGACCCGTTTCAATTCAAGAACACAGTCCTGTATGGCCCGTGGCCCGCACGCCGCGTGTTTGACACTTTGATCTGTCGCCGCGGCTTCAGGCCGTTCTGGCAGGGCAATGTGGTGACATCGGCCTGACGCCTAGTGACGAACCCTTGCTATGTTTGCAGTCGGTACTGTTCGGCTACTGTGAGTCGGCACATTTCCCACAGAAGGGAATGGGGCATTTTGTAGAGCGGGTGTGTCGCTACATCGCCCAACACGGAGGCGAGATCCACTACGAGCACGCGGTAACGAGCATTGAATGTGAAGGCGGTCGTGTCGTTCGTGTTCAAACAACGAAAGGTCCTTTCAGTGCGCGCACGGTCGTGTCGAACATCGATCCCGCCGCAACCATGGCGATGGTCGAAGGAGCCGACGTGCCGCGCTACAAACAATCGTCGTCTTGTTTTACCGTCTTTCTGGGCCTGGACATCGATCTTGCTGACCATGGCTTCGACCGTTCCAACCATTGGAATTTCCCCGAGGTTGATCTTGATGCGGCGATCAATCGCAGCATGATCGAACATGACTACGCCGATCCGTTCTATTTCCTTTCTACGCCGTCGTTGAACGCGGACCCGGGTGTGTTGGCCCCGCCCGGTTGCACCACTGTTCAGATCAATGTCGGCAGTGATTTCGATTACTTCCAGGCTGCCAGCGACAACGGCACGCACGAGTGTGAGAAGATTCGAATTACGCAAGAGATCCTCGCAGCCGTCGAGCGTCGCTCGCTTCCCGGCCTGAGTCGGCACTGTGTTGTCCAGGAGGCGTGGTCTCCGGTGGACCTAGCCCGACATACCGGTTTGGCGCGAGGAGGGATGTATGGGGCGCGTCTGGATTTTGTGAACCGGGTGGTTCACCGGGTCTCTCAGCGTAGCGACTTTGAGAACCTGTTTCTGACCGGCGCCACTGCCGGTGGCCCTGGGCTGCAGGGGGTGGTGGCGGCGAGTACGCGGCTTGTCCAGCGATTGCTGGCAGACGAGCCAGTGGCTTGAAGTTGGACGATGGTTCGCAATTGAGACGATCCGCAATTGGCACGGCCCGCCTCTTCTTGACACCCCCTAGACCTCCCCATAAACAGACCTCGCATAGGCCATCGACGGCCTAGCTCTTTAACCCGGCCCAGCGAGGTCGGAAAGGGTTGAATGTTGAACCACTACTTGCGCAAAATCGCGGGCTTATCGCCCACACATCGAGTGAACCTTGTCGCCGTGGCGTCAGGGTTTTTCTACGTCTGGGGAGGCGATAATGGCTGCTGAACTAATGGATGCCGAGGCCATTCGGCGCGCGCTGGTGCGGATTGCGCACGAAATTCTCGAAGAGCGCACAGACATTGGCGGCCGGTTGGCGCTGGTGGGGATCCGTCGCCCGGGTGTCCCGTTGGCCGATCGCATTGCCGATGCCATTGAAGCGATCGACGGTAAGCGGCCCGACGTCGGCGCGGTGGATATCACCCTATATAGGGATGACCTCGGCCGCCTTGGCGCCACTGCCCAGGTTGGCCCGACCGATGTGCCCTTCGACATCGACGAGCGGCGTGTGGTGCTTGTTGACGATGTGCTTTTCACCGGCCGCACGATTCGCGCGGCGCTTGGCGCTTTGATGGATTTGGGCCGACCGGCTTCGGTGCGCTTGGCGGTCCTGGTTGATCGCGGTCATCGCGAGCTTCCCATTCGCCCTGACTACGTTGGCAAGAACGTACCGACCGCGCGCGCGCAAACCGTCCGTTTGTCGCTAGGTGAGCTCGGCGACGAACGAGACGCAGTTTTCCTTGAGGAAGACGCGTGAAGAACCATCCCCCACGTCACTTGCTTGGGCTGGAAGGCGTCAGTGCTGAAGACATTGGCGTGCTCCTGGATACGGCGGAGTCGTTGGTCGAGGTCTCATCGCGCGACGTGAAGAAGCTGCCAGCATTGCGCGGCAAGACGGTGATTAACCTGTTCCTGGAGAACAGTACGCGCACGCGCACCAGCTTTGAGATTGCAGCCAAGCGTTTGTCGGCCGACTCGATCAATATCTCGGGTTCAGGTTCGAGTTTTTCCAAGGGGGAAACCCTGGAGGACACGGCACGCAACCTTGCGGCCATGTCACCGGATGCGATCGTTGTTCGCCACCCAGCCTCGGGGGCGGCACGTTTTCTGGCCGACTTTGTTTCCTGTCCGATCATCAACGCGGGTGATGGGTCGCATGAGCACCCGACCCAAGCGCTGCTCGATCTACTAACCATTCGCCAGCGCAAAGGTGGCTTTGAAAACTTGGTCGTCACCATCGTTGGCGACATTCTGCATTCCCGCGTTGCGCGCTCGAATCTGTATGCGCTGGCCACGCTCGGCGCGAAAGTTCGCCTGGCCGGCCCACCGACGTTGCTGCCTCGTGAGTTTGAACGGTTCGGAGCCGAGCTGCACTACGATTTGCGCACCGCGGTTGAAGGCGCCGATGTGATCATGATGCTTCGGATCCAGCGTGAGCGGCAGGCGGGAAACTACTTTCCATCGCTGCGCGAGTACTCGAACCACTTCTGCCTTGATGAAGCGGCTGTGGCTTGCGCCGGTTCAGACTTGATCATTCTCCATCCAGGCCCCATGAACCGCGGCATCGAAATCGCCAGTGCCGTCGCTGACGGACCGTACTCGGTCATCATGAGCCAAGTTACTAACGGCGTGGCCCTTCGCATGGCTGTTCTCTATCAACTGGTTGTTCCCGGCGCTGACGGCATCCGAGGCAGTCGGTTGAAAGATCCGACGGTGGCGCCGCCGCTGGTGGGAACGGTGACGTTTTGAAGACGAAAAGTGAGCAAACAGGGGCACTGATTCGATGAACGGGAGCAACGAAATGTCCGGTCGCATTCTGATCCGTGGGGGCAGGGTGATCGATCCGTCGTTCGGCCGCGATGAGCACGCCGATATTTTGGTTGAAGACGGCCGTATCGCGGCAGTCGACTCGCCGGCGAGTTTCGAAGGATTGACGAGCACTCGCTTTCTTGACGCCAGCGACGCAGTTGTGGCGCCCGGCCTCGTCGATATTCACGTTCACCTTCGCGAACCGGGCTACGAGTACAAGGAAACCATTCTAACCGGCACTCGCTCGGCGGTCATGGGTGGGGTGACGTCGGTGGCCTGTATGGCCAACACCGACCCGGTGAACGACAACGCGGCGATCACGAAGTTCATTCTTGAAAAGGCCCGTGACGCGGGATTGGCGAATGTGTTTCCGATTGGTGCGGTTTCCAAAGGTCTAGCCGGAAAGGAAATGGCGGAACTCGGCGGCATGTTCGATGCCGGCATCGTCGCGGCCAGCGACGACGGCATGCCAATCATGGACGCGAGCCTGATGCGCCGCGCCCTAGAGTACGGACGCATGTTTGGCTTTCCGATTATCGCCCACGAGGAAGACACCTGTCTTTGCTCGGATGGAGTAATGAACGAAGGTGCGATGTCGGTGCGCCTGGGCCTAAAGGGAATGCCCTCGGCCGGCGAGTCCGTTATGGTTGCGCGCGATATTGAATTGGCCCGCGCAACGGGGGGCCGACTGCACGTTGCGCATATCTCCTGCAAGGAAGCCGTGGCGATGATACGCCGGGCGAAAGACGAGGGCTTGGCGGTTACCGCCGAAGCTGCGCCGCATCACTTTATTCTCGATGAAAGCGCGGTGGAGGGGTACAATACCCACGCCAAAATGAAGCCTCCGCTTCGCACTCGAGAAGACATGGAAGCGGTGCGCGCCGGACTCGCCGACGGATCGATTGATGCGGTGGCGACCGACCACGCGCCTCATCACCGAGATGAGAAAGTTTGCGAATTTGATCGCGCGGCGTTCGGCATTGTTGGGCTTGAGACGATGCTGCCACTTACCTTAGAGCTGGTCAGACAGGGAGTGCTGTCGCTCGGTCGTGCGATCGAAGCGATGTCCACCGCACCTTCACGGGTGCTCGGACTTGATCGCGGCACACTCTCCCCGGGTGCCCCGGCCGACATTGTGATCTTCGACCCGAATAGCGCTTGGAAACTTGACGCTTCAACTTTGGCTTCACGAAGCCACAACACGCCGTTTGATGGCCGTGACATGATGGGCCGCGTTCGCTTCACCTTGGTGGGCGGACGGGTACTGGCCCCGGAGGACGAAACTTGAACGCGATTCTCGCATTGGCCGATGGCCGAATTTTTCGCGGCCGCTCTTTTGGCGCCGAAGGAAAACTTTACGGCGAGGTGGTCTTTAACACCTCGATGACCGGCTATCAGGAGATTCTGACCGACCCGTCGTACAAGGGCCAGTTGGTGTGCATGACGTATCCCGAGATCGGGAACGTCGGCGTAAATCCCGAAGACGTTGAAAGCCGGCGCCCCTGGGTTGGTGGTTTCATCGTCAAAGAGTACTGGGACACACCTTCGAATTTTCGTTCGCGAATGAGTCTAGGCGCCTACATGAAGGAGCACGGCATCGTTGGCATCGAAGGCATCGATACCCGCGCACTTGTGCGCCATATTCGCGAGCATGGAGCACAGCAGGCAGCCCTGGCCACTGGTGTCGTGGATGAGGCCAAGCTGGTCAAGAAAGCGGCAGGACGTCCCAGCCTTGAGGGCCAGGACCTTGCCGCGAAAGTTACGACCGAAAGCCTCTACCGTTGGACGGGCAGCACCTGGGAACTCGGCGAAGGCTTTAAGCCGGCCGTCGGCACGGGGCCGCTGGTCGCAGCCTTCGACTTCGGATTGAAAACCAACATCTCGCGCAACCTAGCGGCTTTGGGTTGCCGCGTCGTGGTCGTGCCTGCCGGTACCAGTGCAGAAGATGTCCGGCGATTGGGAGCAGACGGTCTGTTCCTTTCCAACGGGCCAGGTGATCCTGACGCGGTTTCGGGTGCGATTCCGGTCATCGCAGAATTGGCCCGTGACATGCCAACGTTTGGCATCTGTCTCGGGCATCAAATTCTCGCGCTGGCGCTGGGAGCCAAGACTTACAAGATGAAGTTCGGGCATCACGGCGGAAACCAACCCGTGATCGACGTGGACACGGGTGTGGTTGAGATCACCTCGCAAAATCACGGTTTTGCTGTCGACGCCGATTCGTTGCCCGACGGCGTTCGCGTGACACGTCTGAATCTCAACGACCAAACGGTGGAAGGCCTAGAGCAAACCGGTCGTCCGGTTTTCTCGGTGCAATATCATCCCGAGGCTTCCCCCGGTCCGCACGATGCTGCGCCGCTGTTCAAGCGCTTCGTCGACTCGATGACCACCTGTGCCCCCGAGGGGGCGGCCGACGCGTTTGATGCGCGTTCGGATGACGACGCAACGTTTGGAGCCTGAAGTGCCGAAGCGCGACGACCTTAAAACTATTATGATTCTCGGAGCGGGGCCGATCATTATCGGACAGGCCTGCGAGTTTGACTACTCTGGTGCGCAAGCCTGCAAGGCGCTGAAGGAAGAGGGTTACCGCGTAGTCCTAGTCAACTCGAATCCGGCCACGATCATGACCGATCCCGGATTCGCCGACCGCACCTACATCGAGCCGCTAACTCCCGAAACGATCGAAGCGATCATCGCAAAGGAACGGCCCGACGCTTTGCTGCCAACCATGGGTGGGCAGACGGCGCTGAACCTTGCGCTCGCATTGGACGAGCAGGGAATTCTCGCCAAGTACGGCGTTGAAATGATCGGCGCTCGGCCCGAAGCAATTTGTAAGGCCGAAGACCGCGATCTGTTTAAGCTGGCAATGCAGAAGATCGGTGTAGGGCTGCCTCAATCGGGCTACGCGCGTTCGATGGAAGAGGGGCGCGCAGCCAAAAACGAGATTGGACTTCCGGTAATCATCCGACCGTCGCGGACTCTAGGTGGCATGGGTGCCAACGTTGCTAAGACCGACGAAGAGTTCGAGCAGATGTTGGCGTGGGCCTTGGGCCTGTCGCCCACCGGTGAGGCTCTGGTCGAAGAGTCGATCGAGGGCTGGAAAGAATACGAACTCGAAGTGATGCGCGACCACAAAGACAACGTGGTCATCATCTGCTCGATCGAAAACTTGGACCCGATGGGGGTTCATACCGGTGACTCGATCACGATCGCACCGGCGCAAACTCTGACCGACAAAGAGTATCAGATCATGCGTGATATCTCGCTCGATATCATTCGTGAGATCGGGGTCGATACGGGCGGTTCGAACATTCAGTTCGGCATCAATCCTGAGGATGGCCGTCTGGTCGTGATCGAGATGAATCCGCGCGTGTCGCGTAGCTCGGCTTTGGCGTCGAAAGCCACGGGCTTTCCTATTGCGAAGATCGCAGCGAAGTTGGCGGTAGGGCTTACGCTCGACGAAATCCCCAACGACATTACGAAAGAAACCCCGGCCAGCTTTGAGCCGACCATCGACTACGTCGTTGTCAAAATTCCGCGCTACACGTTTGAGAAGTTCAAAGGCGCTGAAGACAAGCTCACCTCGCAGATGCGTTCGGTGGGCGAGGCGATGTCGATCGGTCGTACCTTCAAGGAAAGTCTTCAAAAGGCGATGCGTTCTCTGGAGATCGACAGTCACGGCTTTGAGCCGATCGATGAGCAGGGTGACGTGTTCGAGGATCGGCTGCTCACCCCCAACAGCATGCGCTTGTGGTATGTCGGCGACGCGTTTCGTCGCGGCTACAGTGTCGAGCGATTGTTCGAGATGACGAAGATCGATCCCTGGGTCTTGGAAAACATCCGGCAGATCATCTCGTTTGAATTCTCGTTGGCCAGCTCGGGTTCGTTGGAAGCGCTGGACGCTAAAACGCTGCGCGAGGCCAAGCAGATGGGTTTCTCGGATCGACGTCTGGCGGCGATTCTATCGTGTACCGAAGACGAGGTCCGCGCGCTTCGGCACGCCGAGAACATCCGCCCCGTTTACAAAATGGTGGACACCTGCGCTGCCGAGTTCGAGGCCTTCACGCCGTATCTTTACTCGACCTATGAGGATGAAGATGAAGCGCCGCCAACTGACAAGCGCAAAGTGATCATTCTCGGTGGTGGCCCGAATCGTATCGGTCAAGGTATCGAGTTCGATTACTGCTGCGTGCACGCGGCGTTTTCGCTCAAGGAAGCAGGCTTCGAGACCATCATGGTCAACTGCAACCCGGAGACGGTTTCCACCGACTACGACACTTCGGACCGCCTCTACTTCGAGCCACTTACGCTGGAAGACGTGCTTGAGATCGTCGAACGCGAGAAACCGTTCGGCGTGATCGTACAGTTCGGGGGCCAAACGCCGCTCAAACTTGCGAAGTCGTTGGAAGCTGCAGGAGTTCCGATCATCGGGACACCGCCAGAGTCGATCGATCGCGCCGAAGATCGCGAACGGTTCAGCGAAGTTCTCAATAAACTCGGCCTGCGCCAACCTCCGGGTGGCACCGCGCGTACAGTTGATGAAGCCGAAGCAGTCGTCGCCCGTTTGGGCATGCCGGTTTTGGTTCGTCCTTCCTATGTGTTGGGTGGCCGTGCGATGGAGATCGTGCACGAGGTCGAACATCTTCGCCGCTATATGGAGAACGCAATTCGCAGTTCTCCCGAGCACCCGGTTCTGATCGACCGCTTCCTTGACCACGCGATCGAGATTGATGTGGACGCGATCTGTGACGGTGAGCTGGTGGTGATTGGCGGCATCATGGAGCACATCGAGCAGGCCGGAGTTCACTCGGGTGACAGCGCCTGTTCGTTGCCGCCCCGTTCTCTGTCTGACGACGTCCAGAACGAGATTCGCCGTCAGACCACGGCCATGGCGATGGAACTCGGTGTGTTGGGTTTGATGAACGTTCAGTTCGCCGTCACCGACGGCGACGTCTACGTCATTGAAGTGAATCCACGTGCTTCGCGCACGGTACCCTTCGTGTCCAAGGCCATCGGACGCCCGCTGGCCAAGATCGCGGCTCGTGTCATGGCTGGCGAAAGCCTGACTGAGCTGGGATTTACCGAAGAAATTATTCCGGCGTATTCGTCGGTGAAGGAAGCGGTTTTCCCGTTTCTCAAGTTCCCCGGCGTCGATACGCTGCTTGGCCCCGAGATGAAGTCCACGGGCGAGGTCATGGGGATCGACCGCGAATTTGGCTTGGCTTTTGCCAAGGCCGAGCAGGGGGCTGGCAACCCTTTGCCTGCTACCGGCAAGGCGCTGCTGAGTGTTCGCGAGGAAGACCGTGAGAACATCATCGTTGTTGCACGCAAACTCGCCGACTTGGGGATGACGTTGGTTGCCACCACCGGTACCGCGAAAACGCTAGAAGCCGCGGGTCTGACCTGCGAGCGGATTAACAAGGTGTTTGAAGGCAGCCCGCACACCGTCGATGCGATTCTCGCGCGCGACGTTGCTTTGATGGTCAACACATCGGATTCGCCACAGAGCATTCTCGATAGCTTTTCCTTGCGACGTGCGACGTTGGAAACATCAACTCCGTATTTCACGACGATGGCCGGAGCGCTTGCCGCGGCCGAGGGGATGACCTTGCTGGGCGAAGGTCGATTGACCGTTACCGCTTTGCAGGATTTCCACTCGGGCGATTGGGAGTAGCACTACGGCGAGCGACGGCATGAAGCTCGGCGATTCGGTTCAGTTCCTGAAAGGGGTCGGTCCGCGTCGCGCTCAATTACTGGAACGTGCGGGTCTCGGCACTGTCGAAGATCTTCTGTTTCATCTGCCGTTTCGCTACGACGATCGCCGTATAGTTTCACGGGTCAAAGATCTACGCCCGGCAACGTCGGTGACGTTGGTCGGTCGTATTGCTGGAGTCCGCGAGCAAACCGTTCGGTCGGGTCGCAAGAAGATCCTGCGTGCGATGCTCGAAGATGGCCAGGGGTGGATCGAGCTGATCTGGTTTCACCACGGCGACTACTGGAAGAAGCGTTTACAGGGCGGAGGCATGTGGATGGCGCATGGCCGTGTTGACGCGGCGACTCGTGGCGGCCTGCAAATTGTTCACCCTGACCTTGATGAGCTGCGTACCGTTGATCGGGACGGCAAGGTCGTTGTCGCTCCTGGCGAGCTGGGGCGTGTTTCGCGCATTCTGCCGGTCTACCAAAAGCCCGGTGAGGTGCCGTTGGGGATTCTGCGTGAGGTCATTGCGACAGTCGTCGGCCAAGTTGCCAGCGATGCACGCAGCGCGGTGCCGGAGCCGGTTCGAGTTCGTGAGGATCTCATGGACGCGGCCGAAGCATTGCACTTCGTTCATGCTCCACCGCGCGACGCCGACCCCGGGCTGCTTGAGCGCTCGGCTACACCAGCCCATCGGTCACTGATTTTCGACGAACTGTTCGCTCTCCAGGTGGGAATGCGGCTGCGTCGTGCGCAGCGGGAGCATCACCAAGGTACGCCGATCCCGAAAACCGATGCGCGCATCCGTGCCTTTTTTGCACACCTTCCTTTTGAACCTACGGGCGCGCAGCGACGGGTTGTTGATGAGATCGCAGCCGATCTCGCCCAACCGCGGCCAATGAATCGGCTCATTCACGGTGATGTTGGGGCAGGCAAGACTGTTGTCGCCTTCGCAGCGGTTCTGCAGGCTACTGCCGCCGGTTTGCAGGCTGCAGTGATGGCTCCGACCGAGTTGTTGGCAGAGCAGCACTTCGACACCATGCGCCCTTGGGCTGCGGCCGAAGAGCTGCGCATGGAGTTACTTACCGGAAGTCTTGGTACTGCGGCGGCTCGAAAAGTTCGCGAGGATCTCGCTCACGGCCGGATTGATGTCGTCGTGGGTACTCATGCGCTGGTTCAGGAAACGACATCTTTTAAACGTCTCGGGCTTGCGGTTGTCGACGAACAACATCGATTCGGTGTGCTGCAAAGAGCTGCGCTTGGCGGTGGGGGCATCGATACCTTGCTGCTATCGGCGACACCGATTCCGCGCACCTTGGCCCTGACCCTGTACGGCGATCTCGATGTTTCGTTTCTCGATGAGCTACCGCCAGGACGCATACCGATCGTGACCAAGGTGATTCGATCGGGGCGAAGGGCCGAACTCTGGAAACGTATGGCGAAGGTCATGGAGAGCGGGGCCCAGTGCTACGTCGTGTATCCGCAGGTCGAGGAATCGGAGAAGACTGACCTTGCTGCCGCCACCGAGATGGCCGCCGAGTTGCAAGCTGGCCCGTTTCGAAGCTTTCGCGTCGGGCTGTTGCATGGACGGATGAAGCAACCCGAAAAAGACGGCGTGATGCGTCGCTTTAAGGCCGGTGATCTCGATGTGCTGGTCGCCACTACGGTTATCGAAGTCGGCATCGATGTCCCCAACGCCAGCATTATGGTTGTCGAACACGCTGAGCGATTCGGTTTGGCGCAGCTTCATCAACTTCGAGGGCGAGTGGGGCGTGGGGAACGCGAGTCGTTCTGCTGTCTGGTTTTGGATCCGTCAGCCGGCCGCGATGCCGTGGAGCGGGCCGGCGTGCTTGAGCGCACCGGCGATGGTTTCGAAGTCGCCGAAGCGGACCTTCAACTTCGAGGCCCGGGCGAGTATCTCGGAACCCGTCAGGCCGGGGTCCCCGTGTTTCGTGCGGCGAACCTTATGCGCGATTCCAATCTTCTCGAAGAAGCGCGGACCGAAGCCGATCGTTGGCTTGAGATCGACCCTGATCTAACCCGACCCGAATCCGACGAGCTGCGGCGCGCGCTGCTCGTTCGGTGGGGCGACCGCTTGAAGCTCGCGGAAATCGGCTAGATTTCCCGCCAACGCTCGTTGTTCACGGCTTGT
>JBLFWR010000033.1:0-26069 GCA_047611725.1 Binatia bacterium
GGCTGACCGCGCGTTTTGCCCGCCATCGCCGCAACCATGAAGCTCTGTTGGCCGGCGCTGCCGAACTTGGCCTGTTGCCAGCGGTCGCCAGTCATCGGTTGTGGCAACTGAACAGTTTGGCCGTCCCCGAAGGCATCGATGAAGCCGCACTTCGCAAGCGTCTGCTTCTGGATCACGGGATCGAGATCGGCCCTGGGCTTGGCCCGCTGGCGGGTCGTGTGTGGCGCATTGGTTTGATGGGAGAGTCCAGCCGCGCCGCGAACGTGCGTCGGCTTCTGCTCGCGCTTGAAGCCGAGTTGATGCGTGAGGGCGTGGCGGGGATCGACGCCGGTAGCGCTTTGGCTGCAGCCGAACGAGTTTGGAGCGGCAGCTGAAATGCGCGCCGCCCGGGTAAGTGACGGCCAGCTCGCAAGACCGAGATTGGCGAATGCATGGGCGATCGTTGCCGGTTGTGTAGCCAGCGTCGCTATCGCCGCTATCACCGCGATCACGGGGTGCACCGTGTCGGGTCCGGCGCGTGTGATCTCGACGGCGCCCCCGACGCCACCCACGCCGCTACGTGCGGGCAGCTTACCTGCGATTGAGGACGATCTTGCTTTCGATGGCCTGGGCGCCGGGGCTTTGGTTAGCGAACTTTACTTCGCGGGACGTGCGACCGCAGCGCCGCAGATCTTCCGATTGGGTGGCGATGGCTTTACGCGCCACGACCTGCGGGCGTCGAACCGTCATGTTTTCAACCTTGTCGAAACGCTCGAGCCAGAAGAGGCCGCGCAGGCCCTTGCCCGCGACTGTGTTGCGTACGCGGCCAGTGGTGGAGGCAAATTCACCGCCTACTATGAGCCGGTTTATGAGGCACGCCGCACCCCCGATGCCGAGTTCAGTGCACCGCTGTATCGAATGCCCGAAGGCCAGGCGGCCACCGCCACGCGCGCCGCGATCGAATCGGGCCGCGCTTTAGCTGGCAAGGGACTGGAACTTTTCTGGCTGCGCGATCCGGTCGATGTGTACTTTTTGCAGGTTCAAGGTTCGGCCCGCTTGGCGCTTGCAGACGGCTCGACTGCCCGCGTGGGTTACGCCGGGAACAATGGTTTCGGCTACACGAGCATCGGTCGCATCATGCTCGACGAAGGTTTGATCGAAGGTTCGCAGAGTTCGGCCGAAGGGTTGAAATCCTGGCTGCGTGCCCACCCGGAACAGCAGGCGGAGATCCTGGAACGCAACTCGCGGTACATTTTTTTCCGCGATCTCGGCCCCATGGGCGACCGCGGCCCGATTGGTGCCTACGGTCAATCGCTCGTTGCCGGACGTTCCGTTGCAGCCGACCCCGACTACATCCCGCCCGGCGTCTTGGTCTACATCCGCACGCACCTTCCACAGCTGGATCAGGCTGGCAACTTTGAGGGGCTACGGCCGATGGCCCGATTGGCCTTCAACCACGACAAAGGGGCGGCCATCAAAGGGCCCGGCCGTGCCGACATTTTTTGGGGCACCGGCGCGCGCGCCGGTGCAGAGGCGGGTTATGTCTCGGAGCCTGGCAGCCTCGATGTTTTGATTTGCGGCCCACCAGCCGAGCGCCAGCGGGCAGGTTTGACCGCCCAAGTGCCGGCCGCCGCAGCCCTTCAACAGGCGGCAACTCCAACGGCCCCTCGTTCGAACGTCCCCCCCGGCCCGAAGTCCCCCTGGCGAAAACGCTAAAGAATCGGGGACGGGTACCGATTTCGCGTTTTCGCTAAATCGGTACCCGTCCCCGATTCTTTCCGGGATCAGCCGCCGGTGACTTCTGCGGAAGCTGGGAAACCGGCAGTCATTGCACCATCGATCGGAATCGCGGCGCCAGAGATAAACGAAGCATCGTCGCTGGCCAGAAATGTCACCAGCTTGGCGACATCTTCGGGCTCTCCCATGCGGCCCAAGGGGTGGGCGCGTTCGGCGAAGGCCTCGATCAAATCCATCCCGCCATCTGATCCGGTCGGATCAAACGCTGAGGCCATCGGCGTGCGGATAATGCCTGGGCATACCGCGTTGACGCGGATCCCGAGGTTGCCAACTTCAAGCGCGGCATTCTTGGTCAACATCACCACCGCACCTTTGGCGGCATTGTAGCTCGACAATCCGGGGCATCCGACGAGGCCCGCAACCGACGCGGTGTTGATGATCGAGCCACGCATCGGGCCTTCATTGTCCGACATCGACCGAATCGCCGCCTGCAAGCAGAAGAACACTCCGTTCAGATCTATGTCCATGACCCGTCGATGGTCTTCCGGTGTCACGTCTACCAGCGGCCCATGTCGTTCAATTCCCGCGTTATTGAAAAGGATATCAACGCGACCCAGATCGGATTTTACACGCGCGAACATTTCATTGACCGCGTCGGGATCGGTCACATCACACAGGATAAAGGTCCCGTCCAGCTCGGCGGCCACTGCCTGCCCATCTGCAACGTCGGCAACCACCAGTCGGGCTCCGGCCTCTCGGAACATACGCGCGGTTGCCCGGCCGATACCCGACGCACCACCTGTGACGATCGCAATCTTGCCATCCAATCGATTCATGAAAGCTCTCCTGTCGAAACCTGTCGAGAATTGCTGGGCTTTGAGACGCCGCTTTAGCGGCTGCGGAAGTGGTAAACGACCGAACCGATCGCGTAGTAGGCCGGGTAGAACAACGACGCCATCGCCAGCGTTCTTGAGTGGTCGGGCATCGTGATGAGCACGGTCAGGCCCATCAGCGCCCAAGCCAGTCCAAGGCCAATTGTCACGCGCTGCGTGTTGTCCATGCCTTCCATGCGACTGGGGTAGAGCCAACGCATGGGGACAAAAACCAAAACCACCAGCGTCGTCAGCCAGATCAGGTTCACCAGCGGCGGCGTCTGGAGCACCACAAAGTAGAAAGCGACAACGTTCCAGTAGCTCGGAAAACCCTGAAAATAGTGTTCGACGAAGCCCTTGGCGTCGGTGCGGCTAAATCCATAGGCGCTGGCGACAAGAACTGTCAGGGCCACCCACTCGAAACCTGCTGGTAGCATGCCGGGGCGCACGAAGATCGCGGTCGGGACGATCACGTAGGTGAAGTAGTCGACGATGTTGTCGAGGACCTCACCGTCAACCCAGGGAATGACGTGCTTCACATGCGCCGCGCGCGCCAGCGTTCCGTCAATCGAGTCGATAATCAGAGCTACGAACAACCAAAGGAAGCAGGCGCGATCATCACCGTTAAAGGCCGCGACCATGGCCAGAAAGCCGACCACCACGCCAAGCGAAGTTAGGAGGTGAACGCTCCACGCCGCAGCTAGGTGCAGTCGTTCGGAAGGGCTACCGGGGCGCAGCGTTGGTTTGGTCATAGAGCTATGTGCCGAGCTCGGTAACGACGAGATCGGTGATCAAGTCAGGTTGTTCCATTGGAATGAAATGCGAAGCCCCAGCAACCACAAGCACTGGGGACTCGGATAGAATTTCCCTTGCGCGTCGCAGGCGCGAACCGCCGAAGGAATCGCTCTTCTCGCCCGCCACCAGATGCACCGGAACGGTTACCTGACCGAGCATCGCAAAGGCGTTGAACGCTACCCGGCTCGCATAGACCTGAGCCTCGATCCTGCCGGGGCACAACAACTCAATCTCGCCATCGGGGCGCTCGAACGTGCCGTAGTCAATGTACGCATCCAGGGCCTCGGCCGTCCAAGTGTCATAAGGAGGCCGACTGGCGAAGTTCTTCTTCAGGAAATCACGAGACGGCCAGACCAGCCGCCGGGTGCGGGTTCTGGCGGCCATGGGGTTATCGTCGGCTCCCGCCTGGGAGTCGGCAGCGGTGATCTCAAGCAGAATGGGATCAATCAACAAGAGACGACCGAGGCGACCGGGCGCCGTCGTTGAAGCCAGGGCCGCAGCCGTGGCGCCCGCCGAATGGCCGACCGCCAAGGCTTCGTTGACGCCGAGCCGCTCGAGGACGAAGGCCAGGTCGATTCCGAAATTCTGCCAATCGTAGCCCTTGTCAGGCTTGGACGACAGACCGTGCCCGCGAGCATCGAAGGTGAAAATCCGCGCGTCAACGCCGCGCTTGCGCAACCGGTCGATGATGGGTTTCCAGACAAAACCGAGAAAGCCGGTCGGGTGGCAGAAGACGATGGTCTGCGCGCCGGATCCGCCCCAATCGCTCGTGTGGATGCGAACCTCACCGGTATCGATCCAAACGCTTGTCGTGCCGTCAACGATATTCGCGCCGTGCATTCCGCGACTTGTCCCACCCGGCTGCAACCGGGGCAACCTGTCTGAGCTTGCGGAAGCCTTGCAAATGACAGTGTGCAAAGTTGCCGCTAGCGTCGCGGCCGGGTGGACCGGGTCGAGAGCGCGCGACCTGGCAAAGGAGCAAAGATGGAAGCGATACAAACACTGTTTGGCCTTCAAGGATCCGTGGCGATTGTGACCGGGGCGTCGGGCGGACTGGGGGTCGAGTTCGCCGATGCCCTCGCGTCGGCCGGTGCCGACGTTGCTCTGCTGGCTCGGCGAGACGAACGTGTTGCCGCAGAGGCGGCCGCGATTGCGGCGCGGCACGGGAATCGCGCGGTCGGCATTGGCGTGGATATCACCGACCGCGAGGCCCTTGTTGCTGCCTTCGAACGGGTCGATCGCGAACTCGGCCCGGTAGACATTCTCGTGAACAACGCCGGGATCGCGCCAACCGGCCGTGCCTCAAAACAATGGCCTGAAGCCTGGGACACCAGTCTCGACGTGAACATGTCGGCGCTCTTCCAGGCCAGTCTTCTCGCTCACGAACGAATGGCCCCACGCGGCGCGGGGCGCATCATCAACATCACTTCGATTTTCGCGCGGGGCGGATCTCCGATTTTTCGGGTTGCGGCTTATGCAGCCACCAAGGCTGGTGCGGAGAACCTAACCCGTCAATTGGCAGTAGAGTGGGCGGAAGACGGCGTAACGGTAAACGCAATCGCACCGGCGTGGTTCTCAAGCGAGATGACCGAAGCCAGTCTGGAAAAACAGGGCATAGCGGAAAAGATGTCAGGCAACACCCCGATGCAGCGCATCGGAAAACCAGGCGAACTGCGCACGGCCGTGTTGTTCCTGGCCGCCCCCGCCTCCAGCTACGTCACCGGCGCCATCATCCCAGTCGATGGCGGCTGGACCGCCTGGTAGAAAAAATCGGGGACGGGTACCGAATAGCGCAACGCGCTATTCGGTACCCGTCCCCGATTTTCCTGATTTAGAAGTGCCAGGGGAATTTTTTGAAGTCGTGCTCGCGTTTTTCGACGAAGGCGTCGCGGCCTTCTTCGGCTTCGTCGGTCATGTAGGCCAGACGGGTGGCTTCGCCGGCGAACACCTGCTGGCCGATCAGCCCATCGTCGATCGCGTTCATGGCGAACTTTGCCATGCGCTGGGCGGTGGGGCTCTTCGTGTTGATTTCGGCGGCCCAGTCTAGCGCGAAATTCTCAAGTTCGTCGTGGTCCACCACTGCGTTGACCATTCCCATCTGCTGCGCCTTTTCGGCGTTGTAGGACAAGCCGAGAAAAAAGATTTCGCGGGCGAATTTTTGACCGACCTGCCGCGCCAGATAGGCGGAGCCGAAACCTCCATCGAAGCTGGCGACGTCAGTATCGGTTTGCTTGAACACGGCGTGTTCGCGGCTGGCGATGGTCAAATCGCAGGTGACATGAAGACTGTGTCCGCCGCCGACGGCGAAACCGGGCACAACGGCGATGACGATCTTGGGCATGAAGCGAATCAGTCGCTGGACTTCCAGAATATGGAGACGGCCGGTGCGGGCCGGATCAATGCTGCCAGCGTCTTCACCGTCAGCGTAGCGGTAGCCGTCGCGACCGCGGATCCGTTGATCGCCACCTGAGCAGAACGCGTGCACGCCGTCTTTGGGAGAGGGGCCGTTGCCGGTTAGCAGGATGCAGCCGACATCGGTCGTCATCCGTGCGTGGTCCAAAGCACGGTAAAGCTCGTCCACGGTGCGCGGCCGGAACGCGTTGCGAATCTCAGGCCGGTCAAAGGCGATCCGCACCGTGCCCTGACCCACGGCTCGGTGGTAAGTGATGTCCGTGAAGTCGAAGCCGGGGACTTCCTGCCAGCGTTGGTCGTCAAACAGCTCTGAAACCATTGAAGATTCTCCTAGCGGCACCGTGCGGTGCGCGCGACACACTCGGGCGTGAGTATGCGGGCTTTCGCGCAGGCACAACGGCCGGGCGTGGGGCGCATACGCTGGCTGGCGCTGGAGCGTCGCCCGTCACGAAGCCTGTTCGATTGAGACAGCGTTGCATAGGCCTAATTTGCGTCAACTAAACTCGATGCAGTTCGTTCGTTCATCGGCCGAGCAGGACAATGCTGGGCGGATGGCGCAGGTCATGATGGATTTCCTCCGAGGCGACTAATGGCCGTACGGCTGCGCTAATTGAACCGAAAGCGGCCTCAGTCACCTTTGCGGAAGTGAAAGTCTCGACCAGCGACATGATCGATCAGGCGGTACTCGCGCGCGAGAAAGGCGTCAAAGCCGGGCATCGTCGACTCCAAACTGGGCTGCCATTTGGCCAGCCCAACGCTGGCATCGACGATGAGCAAAGGCGGGTTGGCCTCGAAGCGTTCGAGAAGTCGCGCCGCTTCGTTGCGGCTTGGAGCCCAACTCAACGCAAACGAATAGTGATCGGCTGGCGCCCTGCGGCTCATACAATAGACCAACGAATCGTGGGGACCCACCCAAATCGCTTCATCGCGTGGCACCAACTGCATGACACGCTCGGCGATCCGGCGATGCGGTTCAAGATCGGTTTGTCGCACGGCTTCTCTAACCCCAAAGGGCAGTGCAGCGACCAACACAGCCGCAACTAAGAACGAGCGCGAGCGATCGCTGCGCGCAACCAGGCGCCCAGCGCAAACAAGCGCCAACACCAACGCGGGCCATAGACGAAAGAACCCCGGGCGAAGTAAAACCGGAAGTGCGCTCACCAGCGACATCATGGCCAGTGCCTCGGTTAGTCGGTCGGCGCGCGCTCGCCTTGCAACCAACAGGAGGAAAGCGGCGACCAACGCATGAGCGATCGGCATCCAAGAACCGACTAGCGCCAAAGAGAGCGCTGCAAAAAACTCCTGCCCGTTGCCAAGCGGCGGAATCATAAACACAGCATCGCCAGCATGAGCATAAAGGGCGAGGCACTGAACAACGCTAGCCGCTAGGAAACCGAGGGCCACCGGCACCGCCCCCCCCAACGGCCAGCCGCACACGAGCAGAGGAAACAACAATACCGCGTGGTTTTGTTTGAAGAACATGCCGACCGCGACAAGCACCCCTGCCAGCGCTGCCCTTCCCGTCGTTGGCTTCGAGACAGTCAGGATCGCCGAGAAGAGGGCAAGGATCGCAAGGTTCGATTCCGCTAGCGCGTGATGGGCTTCATACCACGGAGCAAGGGAGACCAGCGCTACGACAACCCACCAGTGAGACCATCCCACTAGCGATAGTGCGGTGACACCAACGACGAACAGACTCGCGGCGGCAAGCAGCCGCAACGAGAACAACGAAGGCTCGGAAAAATGGAACCACATGGCGGCCACGACGTACTGTAGTGGTGTTTTCTCGTTCCAAAGGTCCTCGTACAGTGTCGCGCCCTCGAGCAAGCCAGCGGCCATCGTACAGACCGAGCCTTCGTCCGTAGAGGGGTTGAAATCGCCCCAGCGCAAGGCCAGCCCCAAACAAAGAGTCGCAGCAAACGACACAGAAACAATCTTTAGGAGCCACCCGCTCATCGCGCTACTCCGACTTGATGGGTAACTCGCAAGACGGTTCGCCCGGCATCGACGGTGAGCTCTGTGTCAGACTCGAGGATGAGTTCGCGAAAATCCAGTTCGATGACGGCTAACCTTTCCTCGGGGCCCCGAGCATAACGACGGTCATAACCACGAGCACACCCCTCAATAGCTTGCCTATAAACAGACCGTCTTTCGGCATCGAGAGCCACGGGGAACAAGTCGCGGTAACGACCGTCCTGTATGAAGTTCGGCAGGCAGCGCTTAAAGACATTGCCCAGCTCTTCGCCTCCCTGAGTCGCTGCGTGGACACGCACGAACTCGATAGGCAAGGTAACAGTCGCCGAATACAATGAGCATTGAGCCATTGGGAAAGCACTCTGATTCAAAATCGCGAGGACACTGTGAATCGCGAAGAACTAGGCAGCGATCGCCGGCAACCATGCGTACCCGCTACCACGGCTCACGGAGCGCGGCCCGTCCTCATAGCGCCGTTTAATCCGAGAACTCAAGACACTTTGGACTTGCAGAAGAGCTCTATCGACTCGTCGCCTGGCCCTGCGACCAACTTGTGGTTGGCTCGAAAACGGCAGCAATACCGCGGTGGCGCCGAACAGCAACTGCAGCGAGGATAGGTAGTTCAAACACCCTCCCCCTTTAGACCTAGCGTCCGATAACGCCGGCGAAATGAGGCCGTGTTTGGTCGAACAAACGAGAACTTGATGCGTCCAAGCCTTATCGTCCATTTCCTGAAAACTTTTTCGACCGACGCCCGGCACTACCAGATCGCAGTCTTGGCCTCGCTGCTGTTTTTTGGTGTGGTGGTGGGGGACTTCCCGATCTCTGCAAGCCAAATCGCGGCGACCCTGGTCGCCGCGATTTTCGTTGAAGCTCTTGGAGTACGCGCTGCCACCCGCTTCTCGATCGACGGACGAGCTTTCGACCCACGTTCACCGCTAATCACCGCCTTGTCTCTTTGTCTCCTGCTTCGGGTCGAGTCACCGCTTATCGCCGCTGCTGCCGCAGCCGTGGCGATCGCTGCGAAGTTTTTGATCCGAGTCCGCGGCCGCCATGTTTTCAACCCGGCCAATTTGGGGATCGTGGTTGCCCTACTCGCTTTTCCCGATGCCTGGGCCTCTCCGGGGCAATGGGGTGCCGCACCGCTGGCGGCGTTCGCATTGGCCTGTCTGGGAACCGTGGTGGTCACGCGCGCGGCCCGCGCCGATATCACCGTGGCCTTTTTGGGAATCTACGCGGGAATTCTGTTCTCGCGTGCTTGGTGGCTCGGCGATCCCTTCGCGCTTCCGTCGCACCGCCTGCAAAGCGGGGCGCTGCTGCTGTTCGCATTCTTTATGATTTCCGATCCGCGCACGACGCCGAACCAGCCAGGTGGCCGCGTGCTGTTCGCCGGCGTGGTCGCTTCGCTTGCGGTGTGGATCGACTACGCGCTTTATTGGAACAACGGTGTCTTGTGGGCCTTGGCCCTGGCTGCACCGCTGGTTCCATTGATTGATCGATATTGGCCAATGGCAGCAGAACGTTGGTTTCCAACGCCGAGCAAGCGAGCTCTCGGTGGTCCATGGGCGGCCGGTTCCCCGATGCTTGTACGCAGACGCAGCGGTCTGCGCAGTCTGCCTTCGGCGTCCGACTTCACTCCCGATTTCTACTTCGATGACAATTCCGACTCAGGAAGGGTGCAATGAAAATTCTTACACGTAGCGCGGCTCGGCGAATCAATGACCAAACGGAATCGCGCAAAGAAAAGCGAAGCTTGCGAAATGCGCTTCCGGTAGCCGCTTTTCTACTGATTGCCAGCGCGGGGGTCGCGCCTTCGGTGTTCGCGTTCTGCGGATTTTACGTGGCCAAGGCGGATACGCAGATTTTCAACAAGGCATCGAAGGTGGTCATTGCCCGCAAGGACGATCGTACCGTGATGACCATGGCGAACGACTATCAGGGCGAGCTTGACGAGTTCGCGATCGTGATTCCGGTTCCCACGGTGCTTGAGCGCGGCCAAATCCATGTTGGTGACCCTGCTGTTCTCGATCATCTGGACGCCTACACCGCGCCACGCCTGGTTGAGTATTTCGACAATGATCCGTGCCGGCGCGAGTTTGAGCTGATGCGAAAGATGGCGCCGTCTATGGCCATGGAAGACTCCGCAGGAGCCGGTCGAGCAAATCGCGCTCGCAGCCTCGGTGTTAAAATCGAAGCCGAATATACCGTCGGCGAGTACGACATCGTGCTGCTGTCGGCCAAGCAAAGCGGCGGACTTTCTACCTTCTTGCGCGAAGATGGATATCGTCTGCCCGCTGGCGCCGAGAAAGTGCTCGGCTCCTACATCAAACAGGACATGCATTTCTTCCTGGCCAAAGTGAATCTCGGCGAACAGGCAAAGCTCGGTTACAGTTTTCTGCGTCCTCTTCAGATCGCCTACGAATCGAAGAAGTTCATGCTGCCTATTCGTTTGGGAATGCTCAATGCCGACGGCGCGCAGGAACTCTTCATCTATACACTGACGTCCCAGGGACGAGTTGAGTCGACCAACTATCGGACGACGAAAATTCCTTCGGACGTCGAGCTGCCGGTGTACGTGCGCGAGGAGTTCGGTGACTTCTATCTGGCGATGTTCGACGAGGCGGTGAAGAAAGATCGAATGAAGTCGGTGTTTCTCGAATATGCCTGGGACATGAGTTGGTGTGATCCCTGTGCTGCCGATCCGCTCAGCGCCGCCGAGCTGCAAAGCCTAGGTGTGTTCTGGCAGGAAGCTGCGAGGCAATCACCACCACCTCGACCAACTCGACCGGGTCGGCCTGTGCCCCGTCCGTTGCCAGGCCAACCAGCTCCGCCAAAATTTGCCCCTCCGCCGCCGCCCCGGCCTGCACCGGTTCGCGACGTTTACGTTACGCGCCTGCATCTTCGCTACGATGCGGATCACTTCCCGGAAGACCTGTTCTTCCAAGAGACTGCGAATCGCGAAAACTTCCAGGGGCGTTTTGTATTGCGCCACGCCTGGGAGGGCGACACGAATTCCTGCGACGAGGCGCGCGGCTACTTCAAGCAGCTCGACCGTCGTCGTGAAGAGCGGGCACGAAACTTAGCGCGGCTCACCGGCTGGCGCATCGGTGACATCCACAAGCGAATGAAGATGGACGCGCCAACTGGCGGGAGCGGTAAGTGGTGGGACAAGCTTTGGGGCCCGGCCGACTAGTAGGTGTCCCAGGACATAGCGTCTTGCGCAGGCGGACGTCGTATCGGGCCGAACTTTCCAAGCGGATAGCCCACCGGAATTACGGCACAAAGCGTGGCTTCTGCGGGAATGCCAACAATCTTTTCGTAGGCGCCGGGCTGAAACAGGTGGGGTGTCGTGAGCACCGCGCCCAGTCCGAGTGCGCGAGCGGCGAGCAGAAGATTTTGAACTGCGGGGAAGGCGGCTCCGCCCGCTGCCTGAATACTGGTCTTCGACCCGCTTGTGATTAGGTTTAACGCACCACCTAAACCGAAGTGGCGTATCGCTGCCATCAGTGTTGACGGCGAGGCGAAGGCCTCGGCAAGCACATCGTCGCGTTTCGCGCAGACGAAGATTAACGCCGGCACCTCGTGCATGTGATCGACCATGTACGTTCCGGCTTTGGATTGCCGGGCTTTGGCGGCGGGGTCTTCGCCAGGCCGCAACACTGCATTGACCGTTTCACCGTAGAAGGCCCAACTTGTCTTCCAGAGCTTTTGAATCTCTGTGAGCTTGTCGCGATCGCGGACCACGACGAATTTCCAGTTCTGGGCGTTGCTACCGCTGGGGCATTGAATCGCAGCGTCGATGAGCTGCTCGATGACCGCTTCTGGAATAGGATCGGGCTTGAAGCGCCGCATGGCGCGGCAGCTGTACATGATCTCGAAGAGGTCGGCGCTTTGGTCGGGTTTTGGCATGGGGCTTTCATAGTGGATGGCGGCGTTCGTGGGAACCCAGCCCGGATTTACTTGGCTGACGCCATAGCGTTGAACCGCCAGTCAGCCCCGCGCCTATGTCTGAACGAAACACGAAACATGTACTTCACCGGCCTTCCGGTCGCGCCAGACTCGGCTTTGCGCTGACGCTGGTCACCGTTGCTCTATGGTCGATGATACCGATCGGCCTGCGGATTCTCCTCGAAGGTATGGATCCGATGACCATCACCTGGTTTCGGTTTTCGGCCGCCGCGCTTGTCGTTGGTACTTACCTATTTCTCCAGGGTCGCTTGCCGCGACTGGCTTCGTTGGACCGTCATCACTGGATTCTGCTTGGGGTGGCGACCTTGGCCCTGGCCGGAAACTACGGCTTCTACGTTTTGGGCCTGTCGCGAACCAACGCCAGTACCGCTCAGGTGGTGATCCAGATCGCACCGATGTTGCTCACCGTAGGCAGCATCGTTGTATTCAAAGAACGTTTCGCCGCCGTGCAGTGGCTCGGGCTTTGCGCGCTTGTGGCGGGGTTGGTTTTATTCTCGTCGGACCAGATCAGCCACATGGCCGCGGGCGTAGATCGCTATGCGCTGGGTCTGGTCTTCATGGTTGCGGCGGCCGTGACTTGGGCGACCTACGGCCTTGCCCAGAAACAATTGCTGGGGCGTCTGCCTTCGCCGGCAATCATGTTTTGCATCTACGTTGGAGCGTCGGTCCTGTTTACGCCGTTGGCGCGCCCACTGACCGTGTTCGATCTTGAGCCTGCCCAATTGGGGGCTCTGCTTTTCTGCATCGTAAATATGGTCGTGGCCTACGGGACGTTTTCAGAGGCTCTGGCCCACTGGGAGGCGACGCGAGTAAGCGCTTTGCTGGCGACGGTGCCATTGGCAACTCTCGTCTCACTTCGCATCGCCGAATGGCTTCTTCCAGAGCTGGTCGCGCCCGAGCCCATCAGCATCACCGGCTTTGTTGGGGCGTTGTTCGTGGTGGCAGGTTCGGCGATGGCGGCCTTGGGCTCGGCCTCGCGTCGGTCTGCGAGCGTGGAAGCGGTCGTGGAAGAGGAATCCTCCTGACCCCTGCAGCGCTTGCCACTGGTCTTCCCCGGGGTCAGCGTGCGCCGATGCGGTCGCGGTTTATTTCACTGTTCCTGGCTGGGTTTGCCCTTCTAGCTCCGTGCCACGCCCGCGCGGGCGATGTCATCGTACCTTCGGCACCTTGTCGCTTCGGTGTTTCAACCTTCGCATTGATCGGTTCGGGAGTTGAAGTTGGTGGCGATCTTGTTGGAAACGCAGCCGGTTCGCAGCTGCGGGTACAAGGCAACGCCCGCATGGGTGATTCGACGGTGGTTGTCGCAGACAAGGTTACGCTTGCCGCCGGATCCAGCGTCGTTGATGTCGCTGCGAACGATCTGGTAGCGGCCAACCGTGCCGAAATTCGCGGGGCTATTGGGAGCGTTCCGGGGTTTCCCATCCAAGAGCCGTTTTGCCAAGTTGCGGAATCGATCGATTGCGAAGGCCCGTTGGTCTCGATCGCTCGGCGTGATGGCTTCGGGCCTTTGCCCCCCGGCTCTTACTCGAATGTGAAAGTAGGCAAAGGGGCGATCCTGACGCTGGACGCTGGCGTGTACGAGTTCTGTTCTCTGCGACTGGCCCGTGACGCGCGTTTGGTCACAGCCCGAAGCGGAGAGACGACTTTGGAGATCCGAGACTCCTTAGGTTTAGGGCGCGGCTCTAACCTGGCACCGCAGGTTGATGGTCAGCCCGCGATTCTGCGCGTCGCCGGCTCTCGTGTTCATCTTTCGTCAAATGTCCATTTCGATGCTTCGCTTGTCGCACCCGCTGCGCGCATTCGAGTTGGCCGCAACTCTGAACTTCGCGGTGATGTGTGTGCGCGTTCTCTGGTTGTTCGTCGCGACGCAGATCTTCGGTGTGCCCAGCCGGTTTGCGGCGATGGCCTGTTGCACCCGGACACCGAACAGTGTGATCCGCCGCGGGATGGGGCCTGTCTGGGGTCTTGTTTGGCGGATTGTTCCTGCCCTGCCGAACCCGGGGTGTGGCGATTCACCGATGTGACCGAGGCGGCTGGAGCGGTGACCCGATACCAACCCCGATCCAGCGATGATCCGATTCTCGAAGAGGTGGTGATTGTGGCTGGTGGCGTTGCCGCAGGCGACTACGACGGGGACGGGTGGGTTGATCTCTATACGGTGGGCGGCGATTTGGGCACGAGCCATTTGCTGCGCAACCAAGGTGACGGAACATTCGTCGATGTCGCCACTGAGGCCGGGGTAAGCGTTTCCGGAGCCTTCGACACGGGACCGGTCTTCGCTGACTACGATGGTGATGGTGCCTTAGATTTGGTGGTAGGCGGGGTGTTCGAATCCGGGGTTCGGGTTTTGCGCAATCTGGGCGATGGCACCTTTGCTGATCGTACTGTCGCCAGCGGGATCACAAGTTCAGGGATCGTCGAACTGGGCTGTTCCTTCGGTGACTACGACGGCGACGATGATTTGGATCTCTTCGTCACCCATTGGTTCACTTTCGCCGATCCGCCGCCCCCATTCCGAAGGCCGGAGCATCTGTGGCGCAACGAGGGCGACGGTAGCTTTACGGCCGCGACCGATGCTGCCGAACTAGAAATTGAAAATCCGGCTATACATTTTTCGTTCACCGCTACGTTCGCCGATGTGAATAGCGACTCCGCTAGCGATCTCTTGTTGGCTGCTGACTTCGGCACCGAACAGTATTTTCTCGGCCGGGGCGACGGTACCTTTCGCGAAGCGACCAACCGTGTGAACAGCTCTGAAAACGGTATGGGTCAGGCTGTGGCCGACTACGACAACGACGGCGATCTGGATTGGTTCATGACGAGCATCTGGGACCCTGACGGTGTGGCCGAGAAAAATTGGGGAACCTCGGGTAACCGTCTGTATCGCAACCTAGGGGACGGCAGTTTCGAAGACGTTACCGACGAGGCGGGTGTTCGCGAAGGTTTCTGGGGTTGGGGGGCGTGTTTCGCAGACTTCAACCTGGACGGGAATCTGGACTTGTTCCATGTGAACGGCTTCAGCAGCGAACGAGCGGACACCACAGACTTCGACTCCGATCCCTCGCGACTCTTTCTCGCCAACGGCGACGGCAGTTTTGCGGAACGTTCCCTCGAACTTGGCCTCGACGACCGCGGCCAGGGGCGGGCAGTGGTCTGCTTCGACTACGACCGTGACGGCGACATCGACATCTTCGTTGCCAACGGGCTTGGTCAAGAATCGGCCCTATATCGCAACGATCTGGTTGCGGGAGGAAGTTTCTTGCAGGTGGTTCTAGCGGGACGAGCACCGAACACCCAGGCTGCGGGGGCCCGTGTTTCTGTGACGTCGGCGGGCGTTACGCAGATGCGAGAAATCGCGATTGGCAGCAACTATCTGTCGCAAGACCCAGCGTTGGCGCATTTCGGACTGGGCACTGCTTGGATTGTCGACGAGCTGCGCGTGCAGTGGACCGACGGGAGCATGACCGTCGCAAGCGATGTCGCAATCAATCAGTTTTTAAGAATCGTCCAACCTTGAAGCGGTCGGTGCGGCGGGTCTCGGTATTGGCAGAGATCGTAGAGACCGCAGGCCGAGGGCGAACCCTCGACTCGCGATCTCTGCGACGATGATTGTTTAAAGGGTGTCGTAGTAGTCGCTCCAGAACTCGCACTGTGCTTTGCGATACCCCTTCTGTTTTTCGACCACTCTGCCGAAGCGCATGCCCTTCCAGCTCTTAGCCCTGAACTTTCTCCAGCCCTTGGGCCTTTTGGCGCGAGGGCGTCCACGGTCGGCGAAGCTTGTCCAGAAGGACTGCATGGTTTCGCTAATCAAGAGATCCAATGATGTGGGCGGAAGGACCGAGCCGAACACGTAGGCGATTTCAGCACCGTGGAACGCCCCGAGGTCGAGCAAGGCAACGAATTCCAAAGGAATCACACGGGCAAAACTGTACGCGAACACCTTGGCTCTTTTTCTGGTCTTGGTTCGTCGCGCGGCCGAAACTCGGTTGGCAACGTCGTAGGTGGCGCACACAAGGCCCGCGTCTCCGAACACTCGGATCAAGCTTTTCTGTGGGGAACCAGCAAAGTTAGAGGGATATACGGCCTCGACCTGCGGAGTGAAATCGCCGAATCGGTCAAAAAGTTCAGCGGTGTACTCTTCGCCTGTTAGGATCGGGTCGGCACCGATGAAAAACAGGCTGCCTTCGTCGTTGTTGGCCCCGAGCATGTAGGGAACCCGTGAAAACTCGCCGCTGTCGAAGAGGTTCTTGGCGGTGTCAGGCATGAAACTACCGTCAACTGCGATGCTGGTGTTGATCTCGCTTCCCGAGTAGCCGACCGAGAAATTGTCGATCAAGTCCTGAACCGGTACGGCACGCAGGCAGGCTAGCTCGTCCGGTGCACCACCACAGCCGACGGCGGCAGAGATCGCGGATGCTGCGGCATGGCCAGCGTCTTGAGTGTTAACACCAGCCGAACAGCCACCGCTTTGAGAGATGGCGCGGTGAAACAATCCTTCGCTCATGGGTGAAACTACGTGGGCGCATACGTCCCAGGAGCCGGCCGACTCGCCGAAAATCGTAACTTTTTCGGGATCTCCACCAAACTCGGTGATGTTGTCGCGGACCCAAAGCAACGCGGCACGTTGGTCGAGAAGGCCCTGGTTTCCAGCGTAAGGATAGCTCGGGTCTTCGCCGATCAGGTCGGCATGCGGGAAAAAGCCGAAGGCGCCGAGACGATAGTTCACTGTGACGACGACAACCTCGCCGAAAGAGCTCAGCTTGGCGGCGTTGTAGAGGCGCTCCGTTTCGAAAGGCGGGAAGGGGACAAGGTCAGAGATCGAACCGCTGGTGTTCGAGCCGCCGTGAATCCAAACCATGACGGGCAAAGGTTCGGCGGGCGCCGTCTCGGATGTCCACACGTTTAGAAACAGGCAGTCTTCTTCCGTGCTCGCGCTCCCAATGGTGCCTTGGTTTTGCGGGCACGCTGCCGGGTAGGTCGTGGCATCCAGAGTGCTAAGCCAGGGGGCTACAGTGGCCGGTGGCCGAAAGCGTAGTGGCCCGACCGGCGGTGCGGCGTAGGGGATGCCTAGGAACTCGCGCGTTCCATTGGCGAACTGGCCCTGTACGTCGCCGTCGGCCAGCGAGATCAAGACCCCGCTTTGGATACCCGCTTGTGCGCCCGATGCGATGACGACGAAGAACGCTGCCAAGGCTAAGCTTGTTGAGAAAATGCGGCGGGCTCTGCGGGCGACCGCTCGGCGTGCGATGTTAAAATTGATCATATTTTCGTTCCTCCCCAATTCGATGACCAGTCCCGGTTTCCGATGTTCCGGGATTTGGTCGATCGGGTGAGACTACCGGATCGTACAGCTGAAAGAAGTGGTGATTTTTGAGCCGGCTTGGCCTGGGATTCTAGTCGGTCAGGTAGGTGTAGCCACGAAGCGAGGCCTCGTAGTGGTTCATGAGCTTACGCATCTGCTCGTTGTCCAGCCGTCCCGCCCTCACCGCTCGGTCCGCCTGGCGGCGCACATGCTCCACCATGACATCGGGATCGAACTGCACATACCGCAGGACTTCCGAGATGCTGTCGCCCTTGACCACGTGCACGACCTCGTATCCGTCGGGTGTCAGGTGAACATGGGCGGCGTTGGTGTCGCCGAATAAGTTGTGAAGATCGCCGAGGATTTCCTGGTAGGCGCCGTTTAGAAACATCGCCAGATAGTAAGGTTCGTTCGGTTTTAATTCATGAACATCGAGGGTGCTGCGCGGCTCGTCGATGTCGATGAACCGGTCCACGATACCGTCACTGTCGCAGGTTAGGTCGGCCAACGTGCAGGTCACGGTTGGTCGTTCGTCAAGTCGGTGAACCGGCATGATCGGAAACAATTGATCGATGGCCCAGATGTCCGGCGCCGACTGGAACACCGAGAAGTTGCAGTAGTAGATCGCGCAGAGAGTTCGCTCGAGGTCGCGGAGTTCTTCCGGGACATGCTCAAGCTCGGTGAGAGTCGTATGGATCTTCTCGCAACAGTGCCAGTACAGTTGCTCCGCCTGGGCTTGTTCGCGCAGCCCGAGATAGCCGTATCGAAACAGGCTCTGCGCTTCTTCTTTGGCTTGATTGGCGTCGTGGAAACTTTCCTGGACGTTCTTGGGAAGCACTTGCTTGTAGGTTTCGTAGAGTTTCGCGATAACGCGATGAGAGTTTTCGGTGGGCGGTACGGGAACGCCGCTGCGAACCTTGTTGACGCCGACCACCTCGAAAATTAGCACCGAATGGTGGGCCGCCACTGCGCGCCCGCTTTCGGTAACAATCACCGGATGCGGCAGTTCTGCTTTCGTACAAGCTTCGTGAATCGAACTCACGACGTCGTTCGCATACTCGATGATGTCGTAGTTCTTGCTCGACTGTACATCGGTGCGTGAGCCGTCGTAGTCGACCGCAAGACCCCCACCCACGTCGAGATAGCCCATTTTGCAGCCCATCTTGGCGAGCTCTACGTAGATGTTTGCGGCTTCCTGAAGCGCGTTTTTGATCGGCAGAATGCTCGAAATCTGGCTGCCAATGTGGAAATGCAGCAGCTCTAGCGTGTCCAGCATATCGGCCGCCGTGAGCTTATCCACGAGTTCGACCATCTCGGCTGTAGACAAACCGAACTTCGCGCGATCCCCTGAGGAGTTTGCCCAGCGCCCGACGCCTTTGCTTGTCAGCTTGGAGCGCACTCCGAGCATGGGGCGAATGCCAAGCGACTGCGAAGCCTGAATCGCAATGTCCACCTCCTCGATTCGTTCGAGAACGATGATGACCTTCTTGTCGAGGCGCTGCGCCAACAAGGCAGTCTCAATGTAGGCTCGGTCCTTGTAGCCGTTGCAGATGATGAGGCCGCCATTGGAACGCATGGCCGATAGAGTGATGAGAAGTTCTGGCTTCGATCCGGCTTCCAGGCCGTAACGAAACTCCTTGCCGAAAGCCACGATGTCGTCGATCAAATGGCTTTGTTGGTTCACTTTGACAGGGAACACACCCTGGTAGCGTCCGTTGTAGTCGTACTCCTTGATGGCATCGCTGAACGCTTCGTTTAGGCGCGCGATGCGATGGCGCAAGATGTCGGAGAAGCGAAGCAGCAGCGGCATGTCGAGCCCGCGAGCCTTGAGCGAGCAGGCGAGGTCATGAAGATCAATCTTCAGATCGACCGAAGGGTCGGGCGTGACGCTGACGGTGCCTTCATCGCTGACCTGGAAGTACGGCTGGCCCCAACCGTTGATCTGATACAGGTCGGCGCTATTGGCGGCCGACCAGTTCTGATCAGTTTCCGGTTCAGTAGCGGATTTGTGTGCGTCCGAAGCTGGGGTGTGCGTCGTGGTCATGGCAGGTCGGGCATACCAGCGAACGCTTCATCGGCCAAGTGCGCCAAGCGCCTAGACCTTCGGGGACACGAGAACGGAGTCCACGGTCTCTCGGTCGCGCACCCCAATCAGGTAGAGAATGCCGTCCAGTCCGGCTGCCGTCAGCGACTGTCGGGCCGACTCCTTGACCAAGGGCTTGGCGCGAAACGCGATTCCGAGGCCGGCGATCGCGAGCATTGGTAGATCGTTGGCGCCGTCTCCGACGGCGATAACCTGTTCCAGGCTCAAGTTCTCTCGCGCCACGATCATACGCAGTAACTCGGCTTTGCGCTCACCATCGACGATGTCGCCAACGACTTCGCCGGTCAGCTTGCCATCACGAATATCAAGGGTGTTGGCGTACACGTAGTCGATTCCGAGCCGGCGCTTCAGGTGTTCACCGAAGTAGGTAAAGCCACCGCTCAAAATCGCGATCTTGAAACCTAGGCGTTTCAAAATTTGAATGAGACGTTCGGCGCCGTCGGTCAGAGGCAGGCGTTCGGCGATTTCAGCGAGAACCGATTCATCGAGCCCGGCGATGAGTTTGAGGCGCCGACGTAAACTTTCTTCGAAATCCAGCTCACCGAGCATCGCCTGTTCGGTGATCGCAGCCACCTCGGGCCCACAACCCGCTGCCTTGGCTAGCTCGTCGATGACCTCGGTCTGAATCAGAGTGGAGTCCATGTCGAGAGCGACCAAGCGGCGGTTGCGGCGATACAAATCGTCAACCTGAAAGGCGATATCGACGTCGAACCGGTGCGCGATTTCCAGGAACGCAGCACGCATCGCGACGGTATCTCGCGGGGTTCCGCGAACCGAGAACTCAACACACGCGTAAGGTGTGTGTTCGTCTCGCTTCAGGGGGATACGCCCTGAAAGGCGGTGGATCATGTCGATGTTGAGATCGTGTTCCGCCAATGCGGTTGCCACGGCGGCGATATGTTCAGCGACGAGTTTACGCCCGAGCACTGTGATGGTGTGGCGGGCCTTTCCCTGCTGTGACACCCAGTGGGTGTAGCCCGCTTCAGTGATCGGCGTGAAGCGAATCTTCATATCGAGCTGGTGCGCGAGGAACAGCAGATCTTTTAGAACTGGCCCTGATCGGGCCCCTTCTGGGATTTCTACGAGCAGTCCCAGAGTCAAAAATTCATGGATCACGGCTTGGCCGATGTCGAGCACAATCGCGCCGTATTCAGCCAGAATCGCAGTCAAGGCGCTGGTTACGCCCGGGCGGTCCTCGCCCGCAACATTGATCAGGATCAGTTCGCGCTCAGGGATTTTTGGCTCTTGCTCCGACATGAGCGGTCTTTTAGCGGGAACCGGGTGCGACCGGAACGCGTCGTGCGTTGCTGGCGCGCATCGCCTCGCCCCCGGCTCCTTCGCGCGGGTGTTGGAGTGCGAAGGGCGGGAGGAAGACTAAGTTTCGTAGCGAGAGCACAGCCACACCACCCTGCCCTTTGAGTGCTTGTCGCTCAAAGAGGGATGAGAGCGCCGGTGTCACTGCGATTCAATTTACGGTGACTTCGATAGATCGATTCAACCCAGGCAATGGTCGGACGATCGATCAGGGATTGCAGCAACGCTTCCGCCGCAGAGGTTGGCGTTTCCCTGGGCCAGGGGCTCTCAAACTCGGTGGGCAGACCCGCAAAATACAGCATCGAAGCCAGGCTGAGATCTGCCCGCGAGAAACGATCTCCGACTAGGAATTTTCCGGGTAGCAAGATCGCGTCCCAGTGATCCAAAGATCGCATCATCTCAGTTAGACCTTGCTCCACTTCTTCCCGATGAACGCCATAGACCCCGGCAACACGGCTGCGAAGAAACGGATACGCCGCGGCAAACATCCATCGTTCGTACCATGGAGATCGACTCATGAAGCAATGGCGGACAAAGGCGGGATGCGGCAGAAGATGAAAGTAGAGTGCCCTGCGCAAGTGAACGCCGAAACACAGGTCGAACTCTTCTTCTAGCCTTCGGCACTCCTTCTGCTCAGTCTCATCGGTTGGCGTCAATCCTGATTCGGGAAACTCTCGATCCAAATAATCAATGATCGAAGAAGACCCCTGAATTGCCGTATCGCCATCAAGCAGTACTGGCACAGAGGTCCCAGGAACAATTTTCTTCAGTCTGCGGACGTGTAGCCCCGGCATGATCGAAACTCGCTCGTACGCAATCCCCTTATGGTCGAGGGCCCAGCGTGCTTTTTCGCAGTAGTGAGAGTGCGGGAATTCCAGCAATTGCATGTGTGACTCTATATCCAACTTCTCGAGCAATTCCCCCGGCGCCTTCGCGCGGGTGTGTGTGAATGCGACGCGTGCGGCGACTGCACTGGCACCTACGGGGGAGAAGTTTTCAACAGTCTGCGCAGACTGTTGAAAACTTTACGCTTGCTGGGTCGCAGGACGGGTGGGTGCCTAAGGGCACCCACCCGCAGTCGGAGAATAGGGTCGGGTGGGATCGCCCTTGCAGAACAACTGCAGCAGGGCCTGATACTGCAGACGCCCCGGCCCGGGCAGCCCGACGACCGCATTGATCCCGGAGCTTGATGTCGGCGCGAGGCAGTACGTATCGGATGCTAGCGGCAGGACCGGATGCGCTGCGCCAACAGCGACAATGGAATCGAGGAAGCACGGGCGTCGTTCTGTCAGTGTGCACTCGCCAGCATCAATCCCGATCACCGTCGCGTCGCAGTCAATGTTCGTACCGCAGGCAATGATGCCACGACCGTTCGCACGAACGATTCCGTTGCAAAACCGGTCATCCGGTCCGGTGGAACATTCGCCTGTGCCGTCGCCTTGGTCCAAACACACACCGTCGTCACAGTTGTTGGATTGGGGCTGTCTCCCACTGGGGCCAGTGCTTGAGCAGGTTCCTGCCCCGGCATCGATGCACACCATATCTCCATCGCAGGCTAGGCGTGGATCGTCCGAGCAAACGAGGCATGGGCAATCCACGGTAGAGAAGGGGCCGCCCGCCGCGCAGGGCATACTTGTGCCCAGTTGATCGCCGTTGGTGGATAGCTGCAGATCAACTGGCAGCCCAGCGCCAGAGATGTTGGACCCAGGGTCTGGGAAGCAGTCGAGACTGTGGCGTCCACCGTCGGGTGCGGGGAATGTCGTGTTGCCGGATTGCTCGTCGCAGGACTGTCCGTCGTTCAACCCGCCAACACAGACTCCCTGACGGTTTCCGTCGCCCGGGATCGTGTCGTTCTCGCAGAATGGGCAAGGCGCGAGGTTCGCGATCCCGAGGTGGACCAGAGACGTGATCGGTAAGTTGATATTCCCCGAACCCTCGTCGACGTTGACCGGGCCCGAAGGTTTCTCTGACAAACGATTGACCACGCAAGTGGGCGCGCTTCCCGCGCTCAACGGAAGAGGCGGACCGAAGTAGCAATCGCAGCGATCGCCGCCGCAGAAGGTGTCGTCATCTTCGACCGGAGAAAGGCAAACTTGGCGATTGTCGTTGGCACAGCGGCAGTTGCCCAGAGAGGGATCGAGGTCGCGAATCGTACAATCGCCGCAGGGCGCGGGGCCCTCGCAATCCAAGAACAGGCGCGCAGGAACGAGGTCGTTGGGATCGGCGCCGTGCGCAATGCCGGTCCAGCCATTGTCCAGGCGTGATGCCGTCACGCAGCGTCCGATCGAAGGGTCGCAGACCCCCAGCCCCCCGCAATCGGCGTTCGTTGCGCAGGGGCCGCGAGTGCCAGCCAGAAGGGCGAACTGGGCGACGCCGGGACAAACATCGGACTCCTCGCACTGGCGACAACTTGTCTCAATCTCCAACCCAACAGCGTTTCGAAGGGCGAGGAGAGCATCTGTCGTGTTGGTTCGTCCGTTGCCGTCTACGTCGCAAATGCAAAGACGACACCCAACGAGATCGACCGCCGAGCGAAGGACAAACAACGCATCGCGGGCCGACGCGTTTGATTCAGCGGCAGTCACCGGTTGACCGCAGGTCGCAGCGGCCGCGCCAGAACTGGTCAAGAGAAGGATCAAGATTGATGAAGCAGCGGCGAGGCGAGAAAAACTGATCTTTGCGGTGGTAGACATCGCGGAACTCCTGGCACCGATTCCACTGGAATTGTGGAAATTACAGGCGCTTTTCTGCGTTTTGTGGCAGGTCAGCCACACGCCCAGGTGCTGAGGTGGATGTAGGGTCGTGACCGACCTAAGGGCGGTGCTGCGAGACGCTTGGCTCTCAGCATCGCCATTGCGCTCAGGTTTGCGACCCCTGCGTCAACCCCGAGAATTTTTGACAACCCTCAGCATTGTCCCAATCACAGCACGACTTTGATTGGGATACTGCACCATTCAATTTGACGTAAAATAACTTCTCGGGCCGCGAAATGCCACAGAGGCTCTACTCGAAACTGCAGGTGATCAGGCAATCGTCGTCGGTCGCGCAAAACTGGCGTGAGATCGAGCAAGTTCTGAACTGAAAACCAAAGCACACCTGCGTGGGACAGTCGGTATTTGTCGTGCATGTGCTGCCGGTTTCGATCTCACCATGTTGGCACATTCCAAGGGGCACAGCCGTGGTTGTCGTGGTTGCGAAGCTGGTGGTCGTGGTGCTGGAGGTGGTCGTGCTGGAGGTGGTTGTCGTGGGCGGCAGGGTCGTTGTCGAGCCCGGGCACTGGCAGTTCAAGGTCACGGCGAAACCGACGGCGGCGCGCAAAACCCGTAGCGCATCGCTGGCGGTAACCTTACCCGAGGCGTCGACATCACAAATACAGATGGGAAAAAGGCCTGGTGCTGGAGGTGGGCACGGGGTGTTTGCGGCCACGGCACTTTTCAGGATTCCGAGCGCGTCGCTGGCTTTAGGCGTGAACTCGCCTCCGGTCACGACTTGGCCACAGTCGCCGAGTTCAGCCACGGCTGGCGTTGCTGCGAGCAACACGCAAACAACGCCACTGAACAGTAATGCACGAGTTGCGATCATGTGGTCACGAATACTGCCTGCGCTCGCGCGCATCAAGATGCCGGAGCAAGAAGGCAGGCCACAGGTGAGTGGGCTTCAAGTTCGTTTCGCTGATTCCCCGATGCCAAACCGCTGCAGTAAGTCGGCGAGCATTCGTTTTTGCGCCTGACGGGAAGCCCCGAGATCACGCCGGTGTTGGCCCCAGCTTGGCAGAGCTTTGCGTGCGAAGCCAAAAATGCGGGTTAATCGGGGACGGGTACCGATTCTTCGCGTGGCCGCGTGCTCAGCGCTTGTCGAGGAAGTCGCCGGTACTGTTCCGCATAGCCGGCGTGGGCAGGTTCGTTTGCCAACAGGCACCGGCCCCTGCGGCGAGCTGCACGACGACTTCGGGACTTTGCAGGAGTGGTAGCGGGGGCAACACGAGCGAGTCGCGCCCGCCCTTGAACTTCATCGACGTCTTCGCAGTGGCCTTGATCTTCAGCAGACGCACGCCCTGCGGTGTTCCCGTGCGCGACTTGTATCGGAACCCCTTGCCGCCCAGACCCTTCCAGCAGTCACGCCCGTCACAGTTTGCCCCGGCCGCAATCGTGGCAGCGAATGCAACCGAAGGCTCCGCGGCATTGGTGTCGTAGACGCACAGCGTGTAGTCGGTCGTGCCCTTGGCCGGGTCGCCGAAATCGCCGACAACCGTGCCGGTTCCGACCCACTTCCACTGCAGCTTATCCTTGCCGGCTTTCTCTTTGTTGCGTAGGCGCAACAGCCCAACATCACCGTCGCTACAGTCGTTGCGCGGTGTCGCCGACGAGACACAGGCCCCCGTCGCGCAGCTATCATCATGGGTGCAGGGATTACCGTCGTCACAAGCCGCGCCATCATCCGGCGCAGCAGCACAGACACCGGCGCTGCATAGGTCGGGTCCGGTGCACCCGTTGCCGTCGTCGCAGACTGTCCCGTCGACCGCTCCTACGCAGGAGGCCTGTTCGAGGGCGCCGACATCGGGCGCGCCGCCGATGCTGCGGTCATTGCCGAGAATGTCATCGGCCGGCATCTCGCCGGCATCGGCCGCGTCCAACGCGGCGCTGCCCGACGCCGGTGTTCCGTACAGGGCGACAAGGTTTTCGAAGACCTCGCGAATCGTCACCGATCCGTCGGCGAACTGGCCCGGCCCGCTTTGCCAGCGGGGTAGTACCGCTGCGGATGCATCGCCGAGCAGAGGATCACCGACAATCCGAGCAACGTCATCGGTAACTTCGACAATCGACTCGCCGGAGGTCGGGAACGCGTTGCCATCATTCCAGAACAGATTGTTGTCGAAGGTCAGATTGCTGGTCGCGCTGCCGCGGTTGAAGACATCGCCCATCGTTCCGGTCGGGTCGCTCCAAATGTTGTTGTGCACGTGGATGCCGTCGCAGGCCTGGTTGGCACCGACGGTAACGATGCGGAAGCCGAACTCCTTGGCCGGAAGGTTGCCCGTAATGGTGTTGGCGCGGGCCGTGACATCGGAGACTCCCTGGAACTGCAGCGGCGAACGGATCTGCGCGCTGTTGTTGCCGAGCATCAGGTTGTTCTCGATCAGCACATCGGTGGCTTCGAAGGTCGCCGTGCCGTCCTCGCCGACCCGTACGAAGCCCTGGCCGCTGGAACCCTCCCAGTGCAGGAAGACATTGCGCCGGACGACGATTCCGCTTGAGCCGACGATGCCGTCACCGGCTGAGTTGCTGTCCTTGATGACGATGAAGCTCGAGGTGTCCGAGTCGCTGCGCCCGCTACCGGCGAAGTCGTTGAAGAAGACGTTGTCCTGGATGGTGACGCCGGTCACGCTGTTGATGTCCAGGTGCTCGTCGCTGCCCGCCTGGTTGTAGAACATGTTGCCGGTGATGAGCACGTCGGCAGCAGCGTTGTTCACCTTGACGATGTCGTTGTTGTAGCTGTCGTGAAAGATGTTGTCGCGCAGCGTGACGCGCCCGGAAATCGTTGCGTCGCCGGGATTCTCGTCTTGGATCTGCATGACCAGCGCGCTGGCACCGGGGCCGCTATGCGCGACGTCGAA
>JBLFWR010000034.1:0-26045 GCA_047611725.1 Binatia bacterium
TCGACTCTTACCTCTCGCAACCGGCCACGGCGTACTGGCCGCACGGACGGGCATTCCGTCCGGACTCTGATTCGGAGCCTCGCCTGCAACGCTCGATTGCGCTGTTCGTTCTGGGGCGCCTATGCGCGTGGCCAGCAGGGCAGGTCGCCGTAATGCTGCCCGATCGGAGCAGGCAGGTCTTTGGCGATATCGTCAACGGGCGTCGTGTTGCGGTCGAGATTCACGATTGGAGTTTCTTTGGGCATGCATTGATTGGCGGCTATGTCGGTATCGGCCAGTCGTATCGTGCCGGGCACTGGTCGAGTCCAGATTTGGTCGAGCTGTGTAAAATGTTTGCCCAACATCCGGGTGTGATCGATGGCGGTCTTTCGTGGCGGAGATTGGCAACGATGCTTCGAAGTGGACTTCGGAACATTCGTCGCGGCACTCGCTCAAGCTACGAAGATTCTAGTCGTGAACTTTGTGCCGCTCGCATGGGGGATTTTCGCCGCGCCAGTGGCCAGGCCGGTCTTGAAGTAACGGCTTACGGATGAAGATCGTGATGACCGGTGCCACTGGCACCGTAGGGCAAAAACTAACTCGAACCCTTCTCGCAGATGGGCATCGCGTGTTGGCACTGTCGCGCGATACGGAAAACGCGCGCCTGGTGTTGCCCGCGGATTCCGATGTTGCGCAATGGGATGCGGCAAGCGACCTCGATGAGACGCTTCTGACCGGTGCCGATGCCGTCGTTCATCTGGCCGGTGCCGGGGTTGCAGATCGTCGTTGGAGCAAGGCGCGCAAGCGGGAGATTGAGATGTCGCGCGTCGGCAGTGCCGATCGGTTGGTCGAAGCGATTTCCCGTATGCCGGTTGAGCAACGTCCCAAAACATTTCTTTCGGCATCGGCAATTGGAATCTATGGTGACCGGGGCGAGGACGAACTGGACGAATCGAGTGATGGCAGCGACGGCTTTCTAGCCGAGGTTTGCAAGGCTTGGGAAGCAGCGGCGTCGCGCGCGGTGTTGCAAGGTTGTCGCGTCGCGATCGCCCGTATCGGAATTGTGCTTTCGCCTGAGGGCGGAATGTTAGGGCGCTTGCTGCCGATCTTTCGGCTTGGGCTTGGCGGTCGGCTCGGCCGCGGGCGCCACTGGGTCAGCTGGGTTCATGTTGACGATCTTGTCGCCATGCTTGCTCGCGCACTACGCGACGAAAAGATCGTCGGCGTCTTCAACGCGGTCAGCCCTCATCCGGTTCGCAATACTGAAATGACGGCCTCGATCGCCCGTGCCGTGGGGCGGCCGGCATGGTTCCCGGTTCCCGAGTTTGGGGTACGCTTGGCGGTTGGCGAGATGGCGAGCATGCTCGTAGCGAGCCAACGCGTGCGCCCACATCGTATGCTCGAAGCGGATTTTTCGTTTAGCTATGGGGAATTGGAAGACGCCATAGCCGACGTCACCTCAAGCGGCGATCGGGTCTGTGTGTTCGAACAGCGTGTCGCGAAACCCTTGGCCGAAGTCTTTCCGTTCTATGCTGACGCGCGCAATCTGGAAAAAATGACCCCTGATTTCGTACGCTTTCGGATGTTGCAATACCCGGACAAAGGGATTCACGAAGGCGCGTTGATTTCATACAAGATTGCGCTTCATGGGGTCCCAATGTTCTGGCGAACTCGAATTGATGAGTGGCAACCGAATCAATTCTTCGTCGACAGCCAAGTGTGTGGCCCATACTCGCTGTGGCAGCATCGGCATGAGTTCGTTGATGAAGGTGACGCGACACTTGTCCGTGACATTGTGCGCTATCGGTTGCCACTCGGAGCTCTGGGCGAGCTGGTCGCCGGCTCATGGGTGGCGCATGATGTGCAACGAATTTTTGCCTTTCGACGCGTGGTCCTCGACAAGCTCTTCGGGAGCACGGTCAGTGCGTAGTCTGGGAAAGGCTTCCCTTGAAGTGAAGGCATTGGAGAAAGAAACTACAGGCGCGGCAGGGGTTTCCGCGGTTCATGATTCCTATCCGCTGCGAACGGTTACACGGCTTACCGGTCTAAGCGCTGATCTGATTCGTGCTTGGGAGCGTCGCTACGGTGTTGTCGCTCCAGTACGCGGACCTCGAGGGGCACGGCTGTATACCAACGCCGATATCGCCCACCTAAAACAACTTGCAGACTTGGTCGCCCAGGGCAGAGCGATCGGTGATGTGGCGGTGCTTTCGCGTACGGCTCTGGAACAGCTTCGCACCGTCGATTCCACGGCAGACTTGGGCAGCTCTGGAGCCATTTCCGCCGAAACGCCTTATGCCAAATGGCAGAGCGGTTTTTTCGTAGCAGTCGAGGGTTTCGACGGTACTTTGGCGGCGAATGTGCTCTGGGATGCTTCCTTAGCTCTTGGCTCACGCTCGTTCTTGAACGAGATCGTTTCACCGCTTTTGGTCGATATCGGCGAACGTTGGGCGGATGGCCGACTGTCGATCGGGCAGGAACATTTTATTTCGTGTGTTTTGCGCAACTTTCTGGGATCGTTTGCCCGCTTGCGAGGTTTGTCGGGACGTCCTGTTGTCTTGCTTGCCACGCCTTCGGGCGAGCGCCACGAGCTCGGGGCGATTGTGGTCGGATTGCTGCTGCTGGAGTTTTTGGTGCCGGTGGTTTCGGTTGGATCCGATTTGCCAGCGGCTGAAATCTTGGCAGTGGCCGATGAAGTTCGGCCTTCGGTGGTGGCCCTGTCTGTGGCTAGCGAGTCGAACCGGACCCTGGCGGTCGAAGAAATTCGTTTGATCGAAGCGGGGTTACCTGCCGACGTTCAAATCTGGTTGGGCGGCGGCGATGCTGACCATGTGATCGCAGAGCTGGGTGACACCCGCGCGGTTTGTCTGTCGAATAAAGTGGCGCTGGAACGCGAAATCGGCATTCTCGCGAAGCGAATCGTGTAGGTACCGGCCTCGCCTGCGCCGTGCCAGCATCGTCCCGCTCGGCCGATGAACGAACGAACTGCATCGAGTTTGGTCCGCGCCGACTGCTGCTCTTGTTCGCCTCGCAAGAGCGCTGCCCCTTCTAGCTTCCGCCGCCCCCTCTGCTACCACTAGCGGGAGTTTGTCCCCTCGCCGCGCTACGCAACAAGCCTCCCAAAGGGGAGGCGCAAGACCTGTTCGCCAGGAGTAGTTTCCCATGACCACGCCCAACGGTCCGGACGACATAGACAGCGACGCCACCGAAACTGAAGAATGGATCGAATCTCTGCACGCAGTCATTCAGCGCGAGGGATTCGAGCGGGCACACTTTCTGCTCGAGAAGCTGATTGTCGAAGCGCGCCTGGCCGGCGGCAATTTTCCCTACACGGCGACCACTGGCTATATCAACACGATTCCCGAATCGCGCGAGCAGGACACGCCCGGTGATCCAGCCCTTGAATGGAAAATTCGCAGCCTGATCCGTTGGAACGCGATGGCGATGGTCGTGCAGGCCAACCGCGAATCCAATGAACTCGGCGGTCATATTGCGAGCTTCGCTTCGGCCGCCACACTCTACGACGTCGGCTTCAATCACTTTTGGCATGCGCCGAGCGAACACCACGGTGGGGACCTGGTTTTCATGCAGGGACACTCGGCGCCGGGGATCTATGCGCGCGCTTTTCTTGAAGGACGCCTAACCGAAGACGAGCTGCTGCGCTTCCGCCGCGAAGCCACCGGCCCGGGCCTGTCGTCCTACCCGCACCCTTGGCTGATGCCCGACTTCTGGCAGTTCCCGACTGTATCGATGGGGCTGGGCCCGCTCATGGCGATCTACCAGGCCCGCTTCATGAAGTACCTGCACAACCGCGGCATTGTCGATACCGACGGGCGCAAAGTCTGGGCCTTCGTGGGCGATGGCGAGATGGACGAGCCGGAATCGCTGGGCGCGATCACGCTGCCTTCGCGAGAGAAGCTCGACAACTTAGTCTTCGTCGTCAACTGCAACCTACAGCGTCTCGACGGTCCGGTGCGCGGCAACGGCAAAATTATTCAGGAACTCGAAGCCGCCTTCCGTGGCGCCGGCTGGAACGTGATCAAGGTGGTCTGGGGCAGCTATTGGGATCCGCTATTGCAACGCGACACCAAGGGGCTTTTGCGTAAACGCATGGAGGAATGCGTGGACGGCGACTACCAGGCGTTCAAGGCCAAGGGCGGCGCCTACACGCGCGAGCATTTTTTCGGGAAGTACCCTGAACTGCGCAACATGGTGTCGAACATGTCCGACGACGACATCTGGCGCCTGAACCGCGGCGGCCACGACCCGCACAAGATTTACGCGGCCTATGCGGAAGCGGTTGCGCATACGGGCCAGCCGACCGTCATCCTTGCCAAGACCGTGAAGGGCTACGGCATGGGTGAGGCCGGAGAAGGGCAGAACATCACCCATCAACAAAAGAAGATGGGAGAGGAGGCGCTCAAGGTCTTCCGCGATCGCTTCGAGATTCCGATCTCCAACGACGACATCGCGCACGCGCCTTTTTATCGTCCCCCCGAGGACAGCCCCGAGATCCGTTATCTGCAGGATCGACGCAAGGCTCTGGGCGGTTACTTGCCGCAGCGCCGCCACGACGCGCCAGCGTTGCAGGTGCCCGGTCTTGAAGCCTTCGACAATCAGGTCAAGGGAAGCGGCGACCGCGAAATTTCGACCACGATGGCCTTCGTTCGCATGCTGACCACGCTGACCAAAGACAAGACCATCGGCAAGTTCGTGGTGCCGATCATTCCCGACGAGGCGCGCACCTTCGGCATGGAAGGATTGTTTCGCCAGCTCGGCATCTACGCGCCTGCGGGCCAGCTCTACAGCCCGATGGACGCTGACCAACTCATGTACTACCGCGAGGACAAGGGTGGCCAGGTACTGGAGGAAGGCATCAACGAGGCGGGTGCCATGTCGTCGTGGATCGCGGCTGGCACTTCGTATGCCAACCACGGCATCGCGATGGTTCCGTTCTACATCTACTACTCGATGTTCGGCTTTCAGAGGGTGGGGGACTTCGTGTGGGCCGCCGCCGACATGCAGGCCCGCGGCTTCCTGCTCGGGGGCACCGCAGGTCGCACGACACTTGCGGGTGAAGGCCTGCAGCACGACGACGGTCACTCTCACATCGCGTCGGCCAACATCCCGAACTGCATCAGCTACGATCCGACCTACGCCTACGAACTTGCGGTTGTCATTCAGGAGGGCATGCGTCGCATGTTCGCGGAGCGCGAGAACGTTTTCTACTACGTGACCGTGATGAACGAGAATTACGTGCACCCCGCCATGCCCGAAGGTGCCAGCGAAGGAATTTTGAAGGGCCTGTACCTGTTCGACGAAGGCAAGGCGCTGGACTCGAAGCTTCGCGTTCAGCTTTTGGGTTGCGGCACCATCCTGCGCGAAGTCGAGGCCGCGGCCGCGCTGCTGGCCGAAGACTTCAACATCGCCGCCGACGTATGGAGCGCACCGTCACTGACCGAGGCGCGCCGCGACGGCGAAGAGGTGGAGCGCTGGAACCGCATGCATCCCGACCAGGAGCCACGCCGTTGTCATGTCGCGCAATGCCTGGATGGGCGCGACGGGCCGCTGGTCGCCGCGACCGACTACGTGCGGATGTTCCCGGAGCAGATCCGCCCTTTCGTAAATCGACGTTTTGTGACCTTGGGCACCGACGGTTTCGGCCGCAGCGATCTGCGCAAGGAACTGCGCGAGTTCTTCGAGGTGAACCGCTTCTTCATCGTGCTGGCCGCGCTCGGCGCGTTGGCCGACGAAGGCAAGGTGCCGAAAGCGCGTGTTAGCGAGGCGATGGACAAGTACGGGATCGATCCCGAAAAGCCGTTTCCGCTGTACCATTAGCCGGGATCGTAACTTGATACGCACCAGCAGCGTTCGAGAAAGAGAGGAAGGAACTTGTCCAAGACACACCTAGTAAAGGTCCCCGACATCGGCGATTACGCCGACGTGCCGGTCATCGAGATTCTCGTTTCGCCCGGCGACCGCGTCGAGGCCGAGACGCCACTGGTCACGCTGGAAAGCGACAAGGCCGCGATGGACATCCCTGCGCCGATGGCGGGCACCGTCGTGGAGATCTCAATCGCAGTCGGCGACGAAGTGTCGGAAGGAACGGCGCTGTTGGTGTTGGAGCTTGACGAAGCAGGCGCGCAAAGCGACGCGGGCGAAGCGAAAGGTGCGGGGGAAGGGACCGGTTCGAAAGAAACGACGGGCGAGGGCGACGCGAAGGGTTCGAAAACAGCGAAAGGGGCCGGTGCTGCTGCGGCGGCCGATGAGCTCGCTAGCGTCGCAGCGTACCAGCCTGTCGGCAAGCCTTCGCCTACCGCCGAGCTCGCGGTGGGCGATGCTCCTGCCAGGGGCGGCTCCTACGCCACGCCTTCGGTGCGTCGCCTGGCACGGGAACTCGGCGCCGATCTTGCCGGCGTAGTTGGCACCGGTCGCAAGGGGCGCATTCTCGAAGAAGACGTGAAGCGTTTCGTCAAAGAACGCCTGTCGGCCCCGGGTGTCGGCGGTGCTGCCACAGGCAGCGGTATCCCGCCGATCCCGGCAGTGGACCACGCGCGCTTCGGGGAGGTTGAAACCAAACCGTTGGGTCGCATTCGCAAACTTTCGGCGGCGCACCTTTCACGAGCCTGGCTCAATGTGCCGCATGTCACGCATCACGACGAAGCCGACATCACCGAACTCGAAAAGTTTCGCCAACTTCTTAAGCCCGAGGCGGCCGAGCGTGGCGTGCGTGTGACTCTGCTCGCCTTCGTCCTCAAGGCCGTGGCAGCGGGATTGGCCGAGTTCCCGAATTTCAACGCTTCGTTAGCTCCCGACGGGGAGAGCCTTGTCTTCAAAAAATATTTTAACATTGGCGTGGCGGTGGACACGCCTGATGGTTTGGTCGTGCCGGTGTTGCGCGACGTGGACAAGAAGGGAGTGTTCGAGCTTGCAGCAGAGCTGGGTGCGACCAGTGCGCGAGCGCGCGAGGGCAAACTGAAACTCGACGATCTGCAAGGCGGCTGCATCAGCATTTCCTCGCTCGGCGGCATTGGCGGCACAGCGTTTACGCCCATCGTCAACGCGCCGCAGGTCGCGATCCTTGGCCTAACGCGTGCGCGCATGACGCCGGTTTGGGATGGCAACCAGTTTGAACCGCGGCTTATGCAGCCCCTGGACCTTTCCTACGATCACCGTGTGATCGACGGCGCCGAGGCCGCACGCTTCGTCGTCGCCCTTGCCCGCACCCTCGGCGATCTGCGCCGGCTTGTCCTTTAGCCAGCGAGATTGTTCGGACCGCGTCGCCGTACGCGGCATCGACAGGAGTTATTCATGGCCACACAGACTTTGGACCCCGAAGCGGGCGAACGGGTGGACCTTGTCGTTCTCGGCGCCGGTCCGGGCGGTTACACGGCCGCGTTCCGGGCTGCCGATCTCGGTAAGAAGGTTGTGCTCATCGAGCGCTACGCGCGTTTGGGCGGGGTTTGCCTGAATGTCGGTTGCATTCCGTCGAAGGCATTGCTGCATACAGCCGCGGTCATCCGCGCGAGCCAGGCGATGGCGAAGCACGGAGTGACCTTCGGCGCTCCTTCGATCGATCTGGCGAAACTGGCGGGCTGGAAAAATTCGGTGGTCGAGCAATTGGCGGGCGGGCTGGCGGGGCTGGCGAAGAAGCGCAAGGTCGAGGTGGTCGAGGGGCGCGGCAGCTTTGCGTCGCCGAATACGATGACTGTTGAAACCGCCGAGGGCACACGCACCATCGGCTTTGACCAGGCCATCATTGCCGCGGGCTCGCAGCCTACCGCGATCCCCGGCTTTCCGAACGACGACCCGCGAGTGATGAACTCTACCGGTGCGCTCGCGCTCGAAGAAATTCCCGCGCGATTGCTTGTGATCGGCGGCGGTATCATTGGGCTCGAGATGGCGGCGGTCTACAGTGCGCTCGGTTCAAAGGTCACTGTTGTTGAGTTGCTCGACCACCTGATGCCGGGCTGCGACCGCGATGTGGTGCGGCCGTTCCAGCGTCACATCGCCGCCCAGTACGAGGCTATTTGGCTCGGCACTCGTGTCACTGGCGTCGAAGCCACACCCGAATCGTTGCGCGTCTCGTTTGATGGGGAAGGCGTTCCGGTGACCGCCGAGTTCGACCGCGTGCTGGTGGCGGTCGGACGACGCCCGAACGGCAAGCTCATTGGTGCCGAGAACGCCAACATTCAAGTTGACGAGGCGGGTTTCATCCCCGTTGATCGCAAGCAGCGCACTAACGTTGAACACATTTTTGCGATCGGTGACATCGTCGGACAGCCGATGTTGGCCCACAAAGCTACGCACCAGGGCAAGGTTGCGGCCGAAGTTGCTGCGGGCCTGAAGTCGGGCTTCGACGCGCTGGCGATTCCTTCGGTGGCCTATACTGACCCGGAAGTTGCGTGGACCGGGTTGACCGAGGAAGCAGCCAAGCGCGACGGGATTGTCTTCGATAAAGCCGTGTTCCCCTGGGCGGCCAGCGGCCGCGCGCTCGGTAACGCACGCAGCGAGGGCATGACCAAGCTGCTGTTTGAAAAGGAAAGCGGTCGTTTGTTGGGTGCAGCGATCGTCGGCACCAATGCCGGCGACTTGATCGCCGAAGCCACCCTAGCCATCGAGATGGGCGCCGACGCGACCGACCTCGCGCTGACGATTCATCCTCACCCGACCCTGTCGGAAACCATCAACTTCGCAGCCGAAATGGCCGAAGGGACGATTACCGATCTTTATTTGCCGCGGAAACGTTGACGGGAGGCAGTGACCGTCCTCCGACTTGATGGACACCCGAGAAAGTGGAGTGCTGACCGGTCCCGGCCCCCGCCTTACTCGGCGGGTTCGAGTTTGTCCTGCGTTCGCGTCTGGAAATCTGAGGCATCGTGGCGTTCGCGAAGTTGGTTCTCTGGTTTTCCGAAGACGCCGTTGACCATGCGGCCGCGGCTTACTGCCTTGCGGCTTTCGATCACCTTCATCCAGCGCAAAATGTTTTTGTAAGTGTGGGTTTCGAGAAACTCGGCAGCGTCGTACACGGCGTTGGACATCACGCCGCCGTACCAGGGCCAGATCGCCATGTCGGCGATCGTGTACTCGGAACCGGCTATAAACTCATGGTCAGCAAGCTGGCGATCGAGAACATCGAGTTGGCGTTTCACTTCCATCGCGAATCGATCGATCGGGTACTCGAGCTTAACCGGTGCGTAGGCGTAGAAGTGACCGAAGCCACCGCCGAGGAACGGTGTGGCGCCCATCTGCCAGAATAGCCAAGAAAGGCATTCCGCGCGGTCGCGAGGGGCGGTTGGAATAAACGCCTCAAACCTCTCGGCCAAGTAGAGAAGCATCGCGCCTGATTCGAACACGCGCGTTGGAGGATCAGTGGAATGGTCAACCAACGCCGGAATTTTCGAATTCGGATTGGCGTCGACGAAGCCGCTGCTGAACTGCGCACCTTCAATGATGTTGATCAGCCAGGCATCGTACTCTGCCCCGCTGTGCCCTAGTGCCAAAAGCTCTTCGAGCAGGATCGTGACTTTGATCCCGTTCGGGGTTCCCAATGAATACAGTTGCAGGGGATGCTTGCCGACCGGCAAATCCTTTTCGTGGGTCGAGCCGGCAATCGGGCGGTTGATGCTGGCAAACCGACCTCCGCTTTCCTTGTTCCATGTCCAAACTTTGGGGGGCGTGTACTCTGGCGTTGCACTCATAAACGATTCTTCCTTTCGAGCAGCGGACGCACCCGCGCTTGTTTTGTGGACTCTCGCAGAGGTTGAGTCATCAAGCCAATCTGCCGGTCGGGTCAGGGAATCCAGCTAGGCCCTGGCGAGCATCCAAGCACCGCTATTCTTGGCTGCTTCGCTTTACTAGAGTCCGTAACGATCCGCACAGATGGCGGTTCTTCTGGGAGTACCTCATGTCGATAACTTTGCACCAGTTTGAGATGTCTCACTTTAACGACAAGGCCCGTTGGGCGTTGGCTTTCAAAGGACTGGAACACACTCGCGAGAGTTATCTCCCCGGCCCACACATGGTGTTGATCCGCCGTCTTTCGGGACAGGTACAGACTCCCGTTCTAGTGGTCGACAACGACACTATTCCCGGAACTGCTGCGATTATTGATCGTCTTGAACGCGATCATCCGACCCCGGCGTTGTATCCCTCTGACCCCGCCGAGCGCGCGGAAGCGCTGGCCGTGCAAGAACGTTTTGACAATGAAGTTGGTCCGGCGACGCGCACCGTCATTTTCTCCGAATTGATCAACGAAGATGCGTATCTTGCTTCCATGTTTGGGGGCTCCGTGTCGGCCCTGAAGCGAAGCCTGTACCGTGCGAGCCTGCCGCTGGCCAAGCCTATGATCGCAAAAGGAAATGGAACCGCGGACCCCGAAAATGTGCGTCGGTGTTTAGAACGGACACAAGTCGCGCTTGACGAAATTGCCGAACGAACCGTCGCCACAGGTTTTATGGTGGGGGATAGCTTTTCGGTGGCTGATTTGACGGCAGCAGCGTTGATGGCGCCCATTTCGAACCCAACCCATCCAGATATGGCGCGCCCGCAGCCAGTGCCGCCTTCGATTCAGGCGTTGGTCAGCAACTATGCCGACCATCCGGCGGTCGGGTGGGTCAACCGCATGTATGCGGAGCATCGCTAACTGACTCGTAGGGAAACGTTGCAATGCCAAGTTCAGCCTCTGGTGCCTTCCGCGCTCGCAATGTTGTGGCGACTTCTCAACCTTTAGCGGTCAACGCGGGGGTTGACGTGCTACGGCTTGGTGGCAACGCGGCCGATGCTGCGGTGGCAACGGCCATTGCGCTGGTCGTTGTAGAACCAACCAACAACGGCGTGGGAAGCGATTCTTTCGCCATGGTGTGGGACGGAACCGAGGTTGTCGGTCTCAACGCCAGCGGTCGTTCTCCGGCTGCGATGACATACGAGCGTTACGCGGGGCAGGACCGCATGCCTGGTTTCGGTTGGGAATCGGTAACCGTTCCCGGGGCTGTCTCCGGTTGGGTCGCCACCTCGAAACGGTTCGGTCGTCTGCCGTTCGCTGAGCTTTTCAAGGCTGCAATCGCGTACGCGCGTGATGGCTTTCCGGTATCACCGGTTGTGGCGTCGCAGTGGGAACTAACCTGCGGCCTGTACGCCGACTATCCGGAGTTCGCGGCGGCGTTTCTCCCCAATGGGCGCCCACCAAAAGCTGGTGAAGTGTTTCGCAACGTTGCCCTGGCGGATTCACTTGAAGAGATTGCGTGTACCGTAGGCGAGAGTTTCTACCGCGGCGATTTGGCCCGGCGTATCGTGGAAAACTCCACAGCTGCCGGCGGCCCTTTAGAACTAAGTGATCTCGCAGACCATGAGCCCAACTGGGTGCAACCGTTGGCCATTGATACCCATGGTGTGCGTCTTCTAGAGTTACCGCCCAACAGCCAGGGAATTGCCGCACTGATCGCGCTCGGAATTCTCGAAAACACTCGGTTCTCGACGCTGCATCCCGATGACCCCGACGCAATTCATTTAGCGATCGAAGCGCTGAAGCTGGGATTCGCCGACACGCATCGTTACGCGGCTGATCCCGCAGCAATGGAATTTTCTCCCGAGCGTCTTTTGGAGCCTGACTACCTCGCTCTTCGTTCCGGTTTGATTGACCCGCAGCGTGCAAGCGAGCCGACTTACGGTGTCCCGCGTGGCGGCGACACAGTTTATCTTTGCGCGGCCGATGCCGACGGAATGATGGTTTCGTTCATCCAGACGAATTTCTTCGGCTTTGGCTCAGGGATTGTTGTGCCGGGAACTGGCATTAGTTTGCAGAATCGCGCCTCGGGTTTTTCGCTCGATCGGGGCCACCCAAATTGCGTGGCGCCGCGCAAGCGCCCATTTCATACGAACATGCCAGGCATGGTTCTGGGTTCCGATGGAAAGCCCGACATGGTTTTCGGAGTCATGGGTGCGGAGATGCAGCCTCAGGGGCACTTGCAAATGATGGCGCGGGTATATGGTCAGGGCTTGGATCCGCAGGCCGCTGCGGCCGCTGGCCGCTGGCGTTGGGAGCATGGCCGCACGGTCTCCATTGAGGAAGGGTTTGCAAGCAACGTGCGCGACGCGCTAAAGCGCAAAGGCCATGTCTTGCAGCCCTTACACCCGCTTCTCGCCGGCGGTGCGCAGCTCATTCGTCGCACAGCCGATGGATACATTGCCGGTTCCGAGCCGCGCAAAGATGGCAAGGCAGCGGGCTTCTAGCTCCGCCCGGACCCCGTCATTTAGCGGCACTTACCGCGCTTATCTCCGTGCTGCATGTGGTTGGTGAGTCGGCTGCGCGTGACTTCCATGGTCTCGCCTTTGTGGCAGATCACAACCTTTCCATAGGTCGTTTCGACCGACCCGTCTTCGCCAATCACGGCGTTCAGATTCCCGCCGATACAGGCGGTTGCCGAGACTGTGAGCAGTGCGACGCCGACAAGGTACGCTTTGTGGCCTAAGGGGTGATTTTCGAATTTCACGATTGTCCAGTCTCCTCGATCAATCGCGGTCAGAACTTTACGGCCGGAACGGATCGCGCTTCTTCGGGAATCTCGAAGTAGGGCCTAACCGCAAATCCGAACAGCTTCGCTGTGAAATTTCGCGGGAATGATTTGGCTTGGGTGTTAAACTCGCGAACCGTTTCGTTGTAGCGCGTACGGGCAACGGCTAGTCGGTTCTCAGTACCCGCCAATTCGTCTTGTAGTCGCAGAAAACTTTGGTTGGCCTTGAGGTCCGGGTAGCGCTCCATGACAACAAGGAGTCGTGCCAACGCGCCCGACAATTCGTTGGACGCAGTCATTGCCTCACCGGGAGAGCCGGCGCCGGCCACGCGCGAGCGGGCTTCGGTTACCTTTAGAAGAACTTCCTTCTCGTGCTTCGCATAGCCCTTTACGGTCTCGATCAAATTCGGGACGAGATCGTTTCGTCGTTGCAGTTGGTTGTCGATTTCGCCCCACGCGGCGTCTACACCTTCACCGAAACGGACGAGATCGTTATAGCCACAGCCACTGCCGATGATCGTACAAACGAGAATCGCGGCCAGGGCAGGGCGGGTCAAAACTAGTTTCATCTTTGTCTCCGTGTTGTCATCGTCTGTGATCTTGGGTGGCGCTGTGTGGCCCAGTGTGGTCCTGTGTGGTCCAGCGTGGGTTGGAACCTGTGGCTAAAAGCCGCGCCCAGCGCCGCCACCGCCAAATCCGCCACCGCCGCCGAATCCCCCGAACCCGCCTCCGCGACCGAAGCCTCCGAGTCCACCGAATCCGCCGCCGTATCCGCCCCGATAACCGTGGCGATGGGCGTGGCGATGGCCGTGTCCCTTCCGGCGGGGCTTGCGATCTTTGAAAGGTTCCGAAAACCCACCGCCGTAGAACACCGGTCCGTAGTGCTTTGGCCGCGTGGCCCACTTGGCCGCCACCCCCGCCAGTACGATCGGTATGAGAATCAGCGCAAGTAGCAACCAAACAGGCATTTGGGGGCCGCGCTTTTGTTCGACGAGACCGGCTGTGGAGCCGCCAGAAGCAGCGACAATTACTTTGGCAACTGCGCCCAGGCCTTCGAGAATGGCTTCGCCGGTTTCTCCGCGTTTCAAAAGCGGATTGACGTGTTCGTCGAGAATGCCGCCGAGCTTGCCGTCTGGAAGGATGCCTTCGAGGCCATAGCCGGTGAAGAATCGAACTCGTCGATCCTCAAGAGCGATGAGCAACAGCAGGCCGTCGTCGTTCGTCTCGCTGCCAAGCTTCCAGCTATCTACAACCGCCATCCCGTAGGCGAAGTCGTCCAGTGGTGCAGTGGTTGCGACTACGAGTGCGGCGATCTCGGCCCCGGTGCCCGCCTTTACTTTGCGGGACAGGGATTCGATGGCGTTTCGTTGGCGCGCATTCACGACCCCGACGGTATCGACTAGGGGGCCGGTCAGCGCGGGAATGTCAGTGGCGGCAAACGCGTGTGTTCCCAGTACTGGGGGCGCCGGGAGGATTACGAGGAGCGTTGCTGCAAACGTAGCAAACGCAGCTCGCTTTAAGATTGTACGAGTCGGCAAGAGGAACGTCACGCTTCTGACAAGGTGTCGAGCAGTCGAGACACACGTGTCATCTCTTCGAGGTAACGATCAAAAAGCGTTTCGAGCTCTTTTTTGTTTGGTGGTTTTCCGCTGGCCGCGAATTCAAGCAAGGCCTTTGTGGTTGGGAGTTGCTCGCCAAACTCGTTCTCGACCGCAACCACAACACCATGCGCAGTGTCCGGGCGAGGCTTGTTGCGCAGGTACAAAAGTCCGCGCAGCGAAACGACAAAGCCTTCGGGTGTCTCCATGAGCAGCATCGACAAGTCACGGGTTCGTGGACGGCTTTCAAGGTAAGCCGCACGTAGATGGATGACTTTGCCTTTCAGTTGCTCTTCGATTTCCAGTCGTAGGTGCTCGAGATTGATGTCGAGGTTCTCAAAAGGATCAATCGCGCCATAGATCGCGACATGGCAGTCGTGCAGTTCCAACATTTCCAAGGGAAAAACGTCACGCGCTTCCGACAGGTGGGCCCGGTCGAGTAGCAACGGGGTGGCGATGCCCTTTCGACGCCAGTGTGGCAGTTGGTCGCGGATGCTGCGTAGCAACGGTCCGTCAACCTGGTCAACGATCACAACCGGCTCCGCGGCGCGGGCCCCGGTGCCACCGGTGCCACCGGTGGTGTGAACTAGAACGGCATCCAAGCGGTCGGCCAACCGGCTGCGAAGATCCGCTACGAACGGGTAGAGTGAGTCCGGTTGCTGCGACATTCGGGCAGCCTATCTGTAGCGAACTGTATGGGCGACGCGCGGTGCGGCCGTGGACGGCAGTTTCGCCAATCTTGGGCCTCCTCAGCGCCCTTACGGAAAACGCACCAATGCACGTAGAACGTGTTTCAGTCGAAGCGCTTCCGGTGCTAGAACGCGTTCCATTCCGGGGCGATTCGGCCCCGCCATCTTGACGACGAAAAGAGGAAGCCGCATGAGCCAGGCACAAGGGGCGGGGAGTGTTCTCACCTCCACCCACGTCATCGAATACCCCTATACCCGTAGCGTCGGTCCGGCCCTTGGCCGTTTTCTGGCGGGACTGCGCGACGGCCGTATTATCGGTTCCCGCACACCATCGGGCCAGGTCTACGTGCCCCCATTGGAATTCGACCCCGATACGGCAGCGACGGTGGAAGAGTACGTCGAGGTTGCCGACCAAGGCGTTGTAACCTCGTGGACGTGGGTCCCGGAACCGCGTGCGGTCCACCCGATGGATCGGCCGTTCGCCTTTGCGCTGATCCGCCTAGACGGGGCGGATCACGCGTTGATGCACGTTATCGATGTCCCATCTGCGGATCAGCTAACTACAGGCATGCGCGTCAAAGCGCGTTGGGCCCAGAAGCGCGAGGGCGCCATCGGCGATATCGTCTGTTTCGAGCCGGTCTGAGCCTGAAGTGGGCGATTGAAAATGCGTAGCAAGAGCAGGCTATTATGAGCGAAGAAATCATCGATAACATCATCGAAAACGTGATCATCCCCACGCGCCTTGAGTATCGTATGACTCCGGGCATGGCGACGGCGCGATTCCTCAAAGGGATGACGGAACGGCGAATTCTGGGCGAGCGCTGCCCGGTTTGCGCAAAGGTCTACGTGCCGCCGCGCGGCTCCTGTGCGACCTGCGCCGTGGCGACGGAAGAAGAGGTCGAACTCGCCGGAACCGGTACGGTGACGAGCTTTTGCGTTGTGAACTTGCAGTTCTACGGCTCCGCCTTGGAAGTCCCCTACGTCTGCGCCTCGGTGCTGTTGGACGGGTCGGATTTGCCATTCTTCGGCATGGTCGGTGGCATGCCGTGGTCGGAAGTTCGCATGGGCCTGAGGGTGACGGCCGAGTGGGTCCACGACGCCGACCTCGGTCCGACCTTCGAAAGTATCAAGTATTTCAAGCCCACCGGTGAACCGGATGCGGCCTTCGAGACCTACAAGGAGCACCTGTGATGCGTGACGTAGCCATCATCTCGTTCGCACAGGCTCCGTCTGTGCGTCGCGAGGACTTTCGAAATGAAGTCGAAATTCTGATGCCGGTTGTGACCGAGGCCATCACGGCATCGGGTATCGATCGCAAGAGTATCGGCTTCACCTGTTCAGGGTCCTGCGACTACCTGGCCGGAATGCCATTTTCATTTGTCACATCGCTCGACGCGATCGGTGCTTGGCCACCTATTCAAGAATCACATGTCGAAATGGATGGGGCCTGGGCCTTGTACGAGGCTTGGGTGCGGCTGCAGCATGGCGATCTCGATTCGGCGCTCGTGTATGGCTACGGCAAGTCGTCACCGGGTTCGCTTCCCGATGTTTTGGGTTTGCAGTTCGACCCCTATGTTACTCAGCCTTTGGGGTTAGACTCGATCAGCGCTGCAGCTTTGCAGGCGCGTGCGATGTTGGATGCGAACATGGTGGACGAACGCGGGATGGCGGAAATCGCGGTACGCAATCGCCACGACGCGAAGGCCAATCGCTTCGCCCAGCTCGGCGGCGACTACGACGTCGATACAATACTAAAAGAACCCTACATCGCTTCGCCACTGCGCAAGCACGACTGTCCGCCCATTAGCGACGGTGCGGCAGCGGTGATCCTGGCCACTGGCGATTTGGCACGAAAGGTTTGCGCCAACCCGGCTTGGATTCGTGGAATCGACCATCGCATCGACGCGATGTCGTTGGGCAACCGTGACCTCACGACATGTCCGTCGGCGCGCATCGCAGCTGAAAAGGCAGGCGTGGCTAACGGAAAAATTGATGTTGCCGAGATCTATGCGCCGTTTTCTCACCAGGAAGTCTTGCTTCGCAAAGAGATGGGACTTGGGCCCGACGTTGCCGTGAATCCTTCAGGTGGCGCATTGGCTGCGCATCCGATGATGGCCGCCGGGCTCATTCGAATCGGCGAAGCTGCAGCCGCAATTCATCGGGGCGAAGCGTCTCGAACGTTGGGGCACGCGACGTCTGGCCCCGCGCTACAACAAAACCTCGTCTGCGTCCTGGAGGCCTGATCGTGTCGAACCCCTGCGCAATTATTGGAATTGGACAGACCAAACACGCGGCCAAGCGCGAGGATCTTTCGATTCCCGGGCTGGTTCGCGAGGCTGCACTGCGCGCGTTGGAAGACGCGAATCTCGACTGGGCCGATATTGACGCCGTTGTCGTTGGCAAAGCTCCCGACATGTTTGAGGGCGTGTGTATGCCCGAACTCTACCTCGCCGATGCACTGGGCGCGCTGGGCAAGCCCATGATGCGTGTACACACCGCCGGTAGTGTTGGCGGATCGACTGCGTTGGTCGCGTCGCACCTGGTGAGCTCCGGTGTGCACGAAAAGGTTCTGACTGTTGCGTTTGAAAAGCAGTCGGAGTCCGAGGCGACTTGGGCGATCACCCCGAAGCTTCCGTTTCAGCCGCCGCTGGTTGCGGGCGCGGGCGGCTACTTCGCGCCGATCATTCGTTCGTATATCGAACGGTCGGGTGCGCCCGACGATGTGGGCATTCGAGTCGCAGTCAAAGATCGGCTGAACGCACTTCGCAATCCTTACGCACATCTTCACATGCCCGATATTACCTACGATAGCGTCAAGGAATCGTTGATGCTGTGGGATCCGATTCGCTATTTAGAAACTTGCCCGTCGTCCGATGGTGCTTGCGCGCTCGTGTTTGCGGCGGAAAATCACGCGGGTGGCGGAAAGCTTCCCGCCGCGTGGATTCATGGTTCTGCGATGCGTAGTGAGCCGACCATGTTCCCGGGGCGAAACCAGGTGAACCCGCAAGCGGGTCGGGATTGCGCTGCTGACGTGTATCGCCAAGCGGGCATCACGAACCCTCGCAAAGAAATCGATGTCGCCGAAATCTACGTGCCGTTTTCTTGGTACGAAGCGATGTGGATGGAGAACTTGGGATTCGCAGAAGAGAACGAAGGTTGGAAGATGACCGTCGAGGGCGCTACGGCTTTTGATGGCGACATGCCGGTCAACGCCAGTGGCGGCGTTTTGTCGTCCAATCCGATCGGAGCTTCTGGCATGCTGCGCTTTGCGGAAGCCGCGATGCAAGTGCGCGGTCAGGCTGGCGAGCATCAGGTAGACGGAGCCCGTCGGGCGCTGGGACATGCGTATGGCGGTGGTTCTCAGTTCTTCGCGATGTGGATGGTCGGTTCCGAGAAGCCCTAAATCACGCTAGTGCGCCGCCCAAGCGGTGTGCTCACGGAGACTTGCCCTATGCAGTTCAATATCGCCGATTTGTTTGAGAGCGTGGTCGATGTCGTTCCCGACTCGACTGCTCTTGTGTCGGGTTCAACGCGCCTGAGCTACGCGGAGTTGGACGGGCGCGCCAATCGCTTGGGGCACTTTCTGATCGAACAGGGGGTCAAGCCCGGCGACCATGTCGGCATGTACCTGTTCAACTGCAGCGAGTATCTCGTCGCGTTGCTTGCGACGTTCAAGGTCAGAGCCGTTCCGGTCAATATCAACTACCGCTACGTTGAAGATGAACTTCGCTACATGTGTCGCGATTCGGATCTAGTCGCTTTGTTTTATCACCGTGGCTTTGCGGAACGGCTGGAAGCCCTGCGCGGCGATTTGCCGAAACTGCGCACGCTCGTTCATGTCGACGACGAAACCGATGCGGACACGACCAAGCTTGGTTCGACCGAGTTTGAAGATGCCCTGGCTTCGCAAAGTGACGTCCGCGAATTCCCGGAGCGCTCGGGAAAAGACATCTACATCATCTATACTGGCGGCACGACGGGGATGCCGAAAGGGGTGATGTGGCGTCACGAAGATGTGTTCTTTGCGGGTTTGCAGGGGGGACGTCCCGGCGGCGAACCGATCACACGCCCTGAAGAGCTTGCCGAAGTCGTCAAGGCTGGCGGATCGATGACCATGATGCCGGCTGCACCTTTCATTCATGGTGCTGCGCAGTGGTCCTCTCTGATTACTTTCTTTGGTGGCGGTAAAGCGGTGGTGCAGCCCGGCCGCAGCTTCGATCCGCAGACCTGCGCGCGTTTGATCGACGCCGAAAAGGTCAACATTCTAACGCTAGTTGGCGATGCGATGTCGCGTCCGGTCGCTGAGGCGGTTCGCGCTTTTGGGGACGAACTCGACACGTCGTCGGTGTTTGTAATCGGTTCGGCAGGCGCGGTCCTATCGGAATCAACCAAGGTACTTCTCAAAGAAGTATTCCCGAACTGTTTCATTTTGGACAGTTTCGGCGCGACCGAGACCGGGCATCAAGGACAGATGCTGGAAGGCACGGGGCACGGAGCCAGCAAGGCGCCGCGTTTCATGATGAGTGATCACAGCAAAGTGTTCGACGACAACTTGGAACCGGTGGTGCCGGGTTCTGGAGTAATCGGCAAGCTTGCGCGTCGGGGGTATCTCCCGGTCGGTTACTACAAAGACCCTGTTAAGACTGCGGAAACGTTCATCGAGCTTGGCGGCGAGCGCTGGGCGATGCCCGGCGATTTGGCCACTGTAGAATCGGACGGAAGCATTAGCGTCTTTGGCCGTGGAACAGTGTGCATCAATTCAGGGGGAGAAAAGATTTTCCCCGAAGAAGTTGAAGCGGCGCTCAAGGCACACCCCGGCGTCGGCGATGCGATTGTTGTCGGAATTCCGGACCCTCGATGGGGTCAGAAAGTAGCAGCGATTGTCGCGCCCCGTGACGGTGTCGTTTTGAGCCCGGCTGAATTGACGGAACACTGCCGGACCAAAGTTGCACGCTACAAGACACCGCGTTTCTGGCATTTTGTTGACCAGGTTGCTCGCCAACCAAGCGGCAAACCGGACTACCGGTGGGCGAAAACGACCGCTACGCAAGCCGCAGAAGCAGCAGAAGCCGATAGCGCTAACTGATTCGCGATGTTGTCAAAGTTGTCAAAGTTGACGAACAGAACACGACTGTAGGAGTATCCCATGGAGCCCGCACTGCTTGTTGAGAACGATGGCGCGATTGTCACGTTGACGATGAACCGGCCTGAGGCCAAAAACGCGCTGAACCCCGAGATGATTTGCCGTCTTGCCGATGCCTGGGACATGGCCGACGGCGATGACAATGTGCGCGCGATCATTTTGACCGGTGCCAACCAGTGCTTCTGCGCGGGCGCGGATTTGGACAAGCTTGTCGGGCGGCTGACTCGCGGCGAGGATCCCGAAGACCAGTGGGAGCAGCGCATTCGCGACGACTACGAGATCATCTTCAAAGGGCTGCTTCGCAGCTATCGAACTGTGAAGCCACTAATCGCAGCGGTTGAAGGTTCTTGCATCGCCGGCGGTACCGAGATTCTGCAGGCCGTCGATATTCGTGTTGCAGGTCGCAGTGCGATGTTTGGAATCAGCGAGGTTCGCTGGAGCCTTTTTCCGCAAGGTGGTTCGACGACGCGTTTGCCGCGGCAGATCCCGTGGACCAAGGCGATGGAAATGCTCCTGACGGGGAATCACTATACTGCGGCTGAATCGCTGGCGATGGGTTTGATCGGCACCGTGGTCGACGACGGATTCGCCATGTCTAAGGCTCGTGAGTTCGCTCTGAAAATTGCGGAGAACGGACCGGTCGCTGTGCGAAATGTAAAGCGGGCAGTGTTGGAGGCCGACGCGGTTCCGGAGGACAAGGCGCGCGAGATCGAGATGCGACTTGGAATGGAAGTCTTTGCGACGAAGGACGCGAAAGAAGGACCACGCGCTTTCAAGGAGAAACGAAAGCCCGTCTTTACCGGCAAGTAGTGAGGCAGGGTCCCCGGGGCAGGGTCCCCGGGGCAGAGTCTCGGAGGCAGAGCCCTGCAGGCGGCCCGTATGGGCCGCCTTGATTAGCGCAGCAGGCTGGTGACGATCTCAACTACCCCGACCAGAACCTCGCTCAGCAAGCTAGTGCTTGCAGGAGCCACGATCTGCTCGATAGCGCCCGTGGCGGTCAGGTAGGCTGTGGCGAACAACCCTTGGGCCGTTTCGGCTCCAACGGTGCTCCATACTGCGAGAGAGGCGATTTGGGAGATGACAAGTTTTCGCGACATTTTAGTTCTCCAAGTCGAGGCGGGAGGCCGCCTCAAGGCTTGGATCTATATACTTAGAACGACCAAAGTAATGCAAGCCGCTCTCTGTGTAGACGCAGCGCGTTAGAAGGTGGGGACTGGATCGGTTCGGGTTAGAACGCCTTCGTTTCTGGCTTTGAACATTGCTTCTCCCCCAGTGGACCACGGCAAAATGTAATAGATGTCGTCGCGCAACCCTTGGATCGCGTGTCCCGCGACTTCGGCAGGGGTTGTCGCCTCGAACTTCCGGCCCATCGACTCAAACATCGTCTTGACGTCTTCCAAAGACATTGGAGGAGCGACCTGCGGAATCTCTCTGGCGAACTCGCTCGGTCGGTTTCGTCGAGCATCAAAGATGTTCGACGAAACGATGTGAGGCCCAGGGTACAGCACGTGTGCTCGAATTTTGGCCTGTCGCATTGTTAGTTGCAGGTGAAGCGTTTCAGTCAGACAACTTACCGCCGCCTTGCTCGTAGAATAGATCGGTGTGGTTGGCAGCAGAATCAGTCCGCCGTTGCCCGAAGACGTATTGATGACGTGGCCCTCTTCGCCGTGCGCGAGCATGCCGGGCATGAAGGCCTTGATTCCATGAATCACACCCCACAAGTTGACTGCCATCGTCCAGCGCCAGTCGTTCAACGGAAGTTCCCACAGTGGAACGTCTTCGTGAGCGCCGACTCCGGCGTTGTTGAACAACACGTGAACCTTGTCGTGCCGGGCAATCACCGCCCGTTCTAACTCTACGACCGAATCGAAGTTCGTCACGTCGCACTGGATGCCGGTTACGTCGCCCGACGCAGCCAGTTCTGCAACGGTCGCGTCCAACGCACTTTGCTCGACGTCGGCGAGAACAACCTTCATCCCTTCAGCGAGGAGGGCCTCGCCAATCGCACGGCCAATCCCGCTTGCGCCGCCTGTTACGACGGCGACCTTACCCCGAAAATCACTCACGCGCCGGCCTCGATCTCTAGGCCTTCACCCGACATGTCGTCGTAACGCTGTTGCAGGAACGGCATGAACCAGTCTCCGGGAATGCTGCGCAATACCGTGCCGTTGCTTTGCGTGGAACCTTCTTCGTACTCAGCGCGAAGCAACTCGCGAACGGGAACGTCGGCAACCGGGTCGAAAGGGGACTCGCCCAAAGTGAGTTTGGTTCCGTCCAGCGTCCAGGCCCCGGTTTGTTTGTGCTTCCATTCGAGACGAACAAGCAGCGGATCGCCGTCGAAATCTCGACCTTGGTCGCAGGCGGGGAGCGCCTTGACGCAATAGCCGTATTCAGTGAATTCGCGCGATCCAAGCGCCGCGCCGACCGTTCCTTCGACCGAAAGATAGGTCATCCCCATGCGGGACACGGAGCTGGCCACCGAGTCTCCCTCACGAGTAAATGCGATCTCCGCGATCTTCTTGGGCTCTCCGAAGGTTTCGCGTCCGGGCACCACGGCCTGCTCTGTCGTCATCGGCATGGTGACCAGATAGATGCCTTCAACTCCCTCGTAGCTGGCTTTGACACCAAAGATTCCCGAGCCGATTTCGAAGGTGTATTCCGGCGTGATGTGGATCGCGACATTTGAGAACGTCACACAGATTTCCGCCGACTCATCGACGACTAGAGGCTGCGGGACCAGCGCGCGGGCGATCGCGAGATCGGTGCGATAGACACAGCGAACCGAGCGCACGGTGCTGTCGGTAAACTCAGGGTTGCTGCTGCGGGCACGCTCAATTTGCTCAGGGGTTTTCACGTAGCGAAGAGTAGGCATGGGGATCTCCTGTGGTCGGCTCAGGCGGCCGTTGTTTCATTGCTCGGGTTGAAGAGGGATTTTTGGGGTCCAATGCGCGCGACCAACGGGGCAAGCGCATCGGTGTCGAATCCGTAAAAGCGGGCGGCGTTTTCGCCAAGCATTGCGGCGATGTCGTTGTCCGGAAGTCCGCTGAAGGTCGTAAGCATCTGCTCTCGGGTCTTTGGCCATGACCCTTCGGGGTGCGGGTAGTCGCTGCCCCACATGATTCCTGAGAGTCCGATGCGGTGACGGGCTTCGGCCTCGTAGCGGGGCATGCACGATGCGCCGAGAGCGATATTGCGCGCGAAATACTGGCTCGGGGCCATCGACAAGTGGCTGCGGTAGTCACCTAATTTTGCTGAGTAGTGGGTTTCTTCGTAACGATGATCCAGTAGCGCCAGGTAATCTGGGACCCAAATCGTGGTGCTTTCCGTCACCGCAACTTTCAAGCTTGGGAAACGTTCGAACACGCCGCCCCAAATCAGGAATGACAGCGATCGCATGCTCCACCACACGACCTCTGAGATGTAGATGCCCATGGCTCCGGGGCGGGCGATTCCGTCGGGCTCGCTGAGCGAGCCAAAGTAGTCTTCCATCGGCGCAGCGCCTGAATGGAAGTGAATGACCACGTCGTGATCTTGGCAGGCGGCCCACAGCGGGTCGTACTTGGGGTGGTGCCAGGGGTCGAGTTTGTTGCCCCACATACAAGGCAACAAAATGCCCCCAATCCCGTTCTGGCGGGCCCAAACGACTTCTGCGACCGCAGCGTCGACATCCCAAAGGGCGGGAACCAGTGCAACGCCGAAACGACGAGTGGGGTCCATGGCGACAAGCTCGGCCAGCCAACGGTTGTGGGCGCGGGCGCCCGCCCATTGCAGTTCCGGGACGATACGATCGTCAACCGATAGAGATAAGCCCGCACCGAAGGGTGGGGTGTTCATCTCGGTGATGCCGTCGGGAAAAATGACCTCGGCCGCGATGCCGTCCGCGTCTAAGACACGGTTGCGGACGTCGTGGTCCCACGCTCCGGTTAACGCTGGCTCCTGGCCCTTGCGCCATTCTTTGTTGATGTCGTCGATGAGGAACATCTTCGACATTCGTTTCATTTCTTCGATCTGCAGAGGAACCGCGATGTCGAACATCTCGTGGTACTTGGGGTCGAGGTAGTCGCGATATTGTTCGGGGGGAAGGCCTGCGTGGCAGTCCGAAGAAATTACGAGATAGCGATCGCCGAAATCTGTTGGTTTACTCACTTGCGTTACCTTGAGGTGTTTTGTTTGCCTGATTTAGGCGGGTGCCGAGTAGAATTGACGTACCCATTGGCGAAATTCAGCCAGGAATGTGTCGCCTTCACAGAGTACGGGTTGCGCGCGGTGAACCTTGTTGGACCAAATCCGCATGTCTTGCATGACTCCGGTCGTCAGTCCGGTCATGAATTCCTCACCGACGAGATCTACAAAGTTGTTGGTGCATGTCAGCAGCCAACGGGAGTGGGTGAGGTTGTTCTCTACTGGCGAGGACGATGAGAACATGAGTAGTCCGGCGTCCGGTATCCCGACGCTGCGCACGCTCGCTAACCCGATGCCCCATGCGTCACGTACCAACTCTGTGTTGAACGTGCCCAGGGGTGTTTCACGTTCGTATTGGCTGACCATGCGGTAACTGCGCCCTTCATCGTAGTAGACGACTTCGGTTGGTAGCGGTTCAATGCTGCCGTGCACGTACTGGAAATGGATGGGGTCGTTGTTGTTTTCGTGCATGTCTTGGACATGAACGGGAACGGTCAATTCGAAGGTTCGTGGCTCAGACCACTCGGCATCGCCGATTTCCGGTAGCAGGTGAACTTCCCACGAAGGCTCCCGACCTTGATCGTGGTGCCACACGAAAATCATTCCGTTTTTCTCGTCTACCCGCCACGCGCGAACTTTCGCTTTGGTGGGGATCCGCTCGCAATAGGGGATCGACGAAACGGCACCAGTTTCCCCCTCGTACTGCCAGCCGTGAAACGGGCACTTCAGTGTTTCGCCCAGGACGCTTCCGCCTTCTCCGAGATGCGCGCCGAGATGGACGCAGTAGGCGTCTACGACCCTTGCGTGACCTTCTCGTGTCCTGAACAAAACCAGGTCTTCGCTGAAATAGCGGATCGATTGAACTTGCCCGCGAATCAATTCCTTCGACCAAGCCACGGCATACCAACCGTTGGGGATCGGTAATTCGGTGTGTTCCACGTCGCGTCGGGCCATGATCTCGGTCTCCTCAGGAAGTCGGTTCGTCGGTGCGGCGTGCCAACGCGTCGCCGAGAAAACGGGCGGCAGCGTGGGCGCGTGTCGTAATCTTGTAATTCTCGAGGCTCGCCCAGTTGAACATGAGCGCGTAGTAGGTTCCGAGAAGCATCTCGGTCAGCGTTTCAGTGGAATGCTGACGCGTGACGTCGCCTTCGCGTACGCCCTGCTTTACGAGGCGATTGAAAGCATCGTGAAGTCGACGAGCCTGATTGGCTTCACCTTCGACCTGCTGCGCGGCGTTGATGATCTCGGTTAGTAGCTCCCGATGCATCGGCCCGGCGTCGGTGGCTCGTGACGCAACGCTGTCGAAAAACTGCGTCAACCGGTCGCGTGTGTCAGTGCCCGCTTCGCGAGCCGCGTCGATGCTGGACAGGAGGGATTCGATGCCGTCAGCGGCGATCGCGTGCATGACGTCTTGCTTGGTCGGGAAATGATTGAAGAAGGTCTTATGGGCGATATCGGCTCGTTCGCAGACCCACGCGACCTTGGTCTCGTTGAAGCCGTGCTCTGCGAAAAGCTCAGTTGCGGCGGCAACGATGCGTGCGCGCACCTCAAGCTTGCGGCGCTCGCGCCGGGATGGATCAGCTAGTGAACTCACGATTCCACTCACGATGGCGAGAGCTTACCCATCCGCGCGTCGATGTGCAAGAGTATACTGCTAGTATACCTAAATTAAGGACAGGCTCAGACTGGGGCCGCCTCCGATTTCATATCAGGGCTGGCCCCTGGCGCAGCGGACCTCAGTCTTCTAGCGCCAGCGCCTGCCGGGGGCATCGGCGCACGGCCTCGTCCAACTTGGGCCTCAGGTCCTCAGAGGGGTTCTCGTCAAGGATCTGGAGCTCATCGTTATCATCGACTTTGAACACCTGCGGGACGACTTTCATGCACACGGCGTTGGCCTCGCACAGGTCATAATCAACTTTGATTTTCATGGTGACGGATTCTA
>JBLFWR010000035.1:0-25999 GCA_047611725.1 Binatia bacterium
GAAACCTCCGCCAACCGCGTAGGTCAGCAAGAACGCGACCGCAAGGATTCCGACTGCCGTCGATTGTCGCGCCGTCCGGGCGGTACGCCAAGCCAGCGCAGCCGTAGCCAAATAGGCCAGAGCTGCAACGGCGAGCGGCAACGCATGGCGTTCGATCATTTTCATCAGTACGCCGAGGTTACGTTGGTCGGATCGACTCATGAGCGGGTCGAGAATTTCTAGGCCGACGAGCCCGCTGGCATGTAGGAGAATGAGCGTCCAAACGATGGCTAGCAGGCCTACGGTCGCGCGAATCCAGACCATGACGGTGGTGTTTGCTGTGGCCGTTTGGCGTGTGGTTTCCAGCATGCCGACGAGGCCGTGGGTAACCATAAGGGCTGCGGCGGGATAGGCCGGAAGCAAGTACACACCGCGCTTGGAGTCGGCGAGGGAAAACACCACGAAGGTGATCAGTAGCCACAGTCCAAGGAACCGGTTGGGGTCGGCCGATTCGCGGCTGGTAGACTCGGCCATCGCGGCGCGGGCGCAGTCACGGATTCCAACTGGTAGAAACAAACTCCAGGGGGCCAGGCCGCCAAGAAGCGCAGGAAAGTACCAATAAAACGGGTGGAGATGCCCGACGTCACCACCCGCGCCATCGAGAACCCGCATGACATTTTCCTTGAGAATAAGTTTGTCGAGAAAGGGCTGTCCACCAATCCACGTGCCGCCGGCGTACCATGCGACGATTGCCAACAGGGCTACGAAAGCGGCCTTCAGGTTGGTGCGGCCGAACATGTAGGTCCAGTCGCGGCGTAGGGCCAAGTGTGCGAACACGATCGCACCGGGTAGCGCCAAGCCGATCGGGCCTTTAGTCAGCGTGGCGGCCGCAGCGCAGGCCCAAACAAGAGCCGGTGTCTGCCGATTTTGGGTGTAGGCCCTGAAGTAGGTGAAGAGCCCGACGATGATCAGCCCCGACAGCATCATATCGACGCGAGCTGTGACGGCTGACGCCGTCCACTGTGGTGCGGTCAATAAGGTTGCGATGGTTAGGTAGGCGACACCTAGCCCGAACCAACGGGCCGCGAATAAGACGGTAACCGTCATCGCAGCGATTGCGGCAATGACCGAAGGAGTGCGAATGGTTGCCTCACTGACGCCGCCGGCTGCAAGGCTCGCCAGTGATCCCATCCAGTGAAAAAATGGCGGTTTCGACGGAATCTCATCCCCGTTGCGGTAGGGGAGGACAACCTCCCCGGTGGCGACGATGGCCTGAACAACCAGCCCCTCACGCGGTTCGCCCTTAGTGTAAAACGGAACTCCGATCACTGCCGGGGCGAAGATCGCGAGAGCAACGACGATGGTGGTCGCCACGAGCGCGACGCGTTGCATGAGCGAAGGTTCGGCCGCAATCGTGGACGCGCTGGATGCGGTAGTCGCGCTCGGCGCTGCGGGCGGCTCGGGGGCGGGCGCGCTCAAGTCGTCGGTTTGCTCGGCGGAATCCGGGTTTTCGCTGTCCATGATCTGCATTGATTCTTCGCGGTAGGGCGCGGGGGTTGTTCGGGGACTAAGCTGTCTGTCGGTTGCCCTGGGGTTTCCCCGACACGCCTAGACCCGCCGCCTAGACTGCATCAGCGAGACCCTATCAGCCCGCAGGGGGCGTTGCGCGCCTAAACCCCGACTCCGACCCCAGCCGCCGCTACGTTTGTCGATCGGGTGATTGTTCGAACGTTCGGGTCGAGCGTGCAAGTCGGCATACGCTCGACACGCGCGCTCCACCACCCTAATTTGCACGCAGGCGAGCCGCATAGGATTGCGCCTAGGAGCGAAACATTTGAGTCAGGAAAACCAGATCCCCGCAGACCAACTTACCGTCGATGGCGCCAACCTCTACCGTGAGGAGATCTATACCGATCTACGCATCGCTACGATTCGCAAGCTGACCCCGGTCAAGACCGACGGTTCTGCCGATGAAGAACGGCCAATTTTGTTCTCGGTCGAAACCCAGCTCATGACCCCGCAAGGGATGATTCCCGTGCAGGCACGCGTGGATGCCGTTGATTTGGCCGAAGTCATCGAGAAGTTCCCGGGCGCGATCAACGATGCCGTCGAACGTATGGTCGAAGAGGCGCGCGAAATGCGCCGTCAGGAGTCGACGCGAATTGTCACGCCTGGAGAGCTAGGCGGGGGCAGTATTTTGGGCCCCGGCGGACGCTAACCCGCCAGCGCCAGTACCTAGCGCATAAAAAAGCCGGCGGTTAACTTCGTGGGGTTAACCGCCGGCTTCGGAGGAGACCCTCTCAAACCGCTGAGAAGAAGAGGGTCAACGAACAGCTGTAACAGGCTGGGATTCCCGAAAGTGGTAGCCGCGGTCATCTGGCGAGCGTATCCCGTCAGGCAACCGCGGCTCCGGGTGCGCCTGTGTTGTGAGTAAGTGTATATGCACCTATTCTCCCGCCGTCAAGAGAAAATCGGGGACGGGTACCGATTTAGCGTTTACGCTAAATCGGTACCCGTCCCCGATTAAGTTTGGGCGATGCGTACGGTTTCGGTGAGATCGTCGACGAGGCGGTCGTAGCGCTGTAGGCCCAATTCCCCGACCACACGTTGCTGAATTGCTTCCCAAAGCGGAATCGCTTGGGCCAGCACTTCGCTGCCTTCATCGGTGATGCAGATCGACCGCGTGCGGCGGTCATCGCAGGTTTCCACTCGAATCAGGCCCCTTTTTTCAAGAGGTTTGAGGTTTCGCGTTAGGGTGGTGCGGTCAAGGACCAGCAGCTCGGCGAGTTTGCACACACTGATACAGGGCGATCCTTTGGCGGTCCCCAAGACAGCGAGCTGGGTTGCTCGCAGGCCCGTTGGTCGCAGCGCCTCATCGTACAGCTGTGTGATCGCACGCGCGGCCTGACGCAGGTTCAGGCAGGCGCAGCGACTGGAAGTAGCCGTTTCTTCGGCGCTTTTTTCGTTTTTTTCGTTCACGACGCGAGCAAGATAGGCCCCGGTTCAGGGGGCGTCAAGCCATTCTAACTGGGCTTTCTTATTCAGGCCCCGATTTATCGCAGCCTTGCCCGGCTTGTGCGCAGGCACAGTCGCCGGCACATCCCGTGGGTTTCGCGTTCAAACCGGTGCCCGCGCAGGAGGCTGCCAAGGGCACATCGGCGTTGTCGGGGTCCCCACTGACGGTGAGGTTGGATAGGAAATGGCCTTGCAGGTTGACCATGACGCCGCCGCCAGGAGCCTCAGATTCGACAAGCTCTGGTACTTCGTTGGCCGCCCTCGGGGTTGGAACCGCCGTTTCAGCCGTTAACGGCTGCTCGGCCGGGGGAGCCGTTAACTCGCCGGTTTCCGGGTCGATGTAGGCTCGCAGGCCCTGATTCCTGGGGGCCGGAAGCGCGGTTCCGGCTTCAGCCGCCGGGGGACCATTTTCTGAGGGCAGCGCCTGGTTTGAAGCCTCAGCACACCCGGTAGCGCCCCCGCAGTCGGCCACAGCGGGTGCTGTTGAGATGAGCAGCAGGCCCGTACCAAGAGTAGCGATCAGCGTCGCGCGGGAAATTTCAAGGACAGCGTTCATGCGTTTCTCCAAGGGTTAACGAGCCGATCATAGTTCGAAGTGGCGGTCGTCGCTAGGCGGGTTCGAACAACTTAAGGCGGGGGCTGGTTGTCGTCTCGCCATGTGGGCCGCGCGGCCCTAACCAAAAACTAACCGTTCAAACGGGCTGATTTCGTTGCAATCGGTTCGGCGTGTGGGAGAACAACCGCATGTCTGCGGAACGTGTGCTGGTCGTCGAAGACGAAGAAGATATTGCTGAACTGCTTCGTTACAATCTCGAGGCGGCGGGTTTTTCCGTTGCTGTTGCGAATACTGGTGAGCTCGGCTTGGCCGCGGCATCGAACGAACCACCTAGTATCGTACTACTCGACCTAATGTTGCCTACGATTGACGGGCTCGAGGTTTGTCGACGCTTGCGGGCTGCGCCCAACACGGCCGCAATCCCGATTGTGATGCTCACGGCCCGGGGCGAAGAAAGCGACGTCGTACGCGGCTTGGAAATGGGTGCCGACGACTACGTTACAAAACCGTTCAGCCCGCGTGTGTTGATCGCGAGAATCCAAAGTGTTTTGCGACGCAAACGTTCCGATGTGGCAGGGGAAGAAGACGCTCTGCGTTTCGACACACTCCAGATTCACCCCGGCCGTCATGAAGCTACTGTCGCTGGCGACAAGGTGGAGCTTACAAACTCCGAATTTCGGATCCTTCACTTGCTGGCTCGTCGTCCCGGCTGGGTGTTTACTCGATACCAGATCGTTGACGGCGTGCGCGGTGAAAACTATCCCGTTACGGAAAGAAGCGTCGACGTTCAGATCGTCGGTCTGCGCCGCAAGCTCGGAGAAGCGGCCGCTTATATAGAGACGGTTCGCGGCGTCGGATACCGTTTTAAGGAAGAGGGCTGACCGTTGCGTCGCCGCCGTTTGTTTTGGCAAATTTTTCCGCTCGCCGTGGGCTCCGTGGCGATCTCTCTTATCGCCATCGTTGGCTACTCGGCGTCATCGTTACGTGAATTCTACGTAGAACGTTCTACACAAAGTCTTTTGGTCAACGCTCGGTTGTTGGCTCATTCCACGCAAGAAGCTCTCCAGCGCGACGACGCGGGCGTTGGCACCTTAGCGCGACTAGCAACAAGCATTGCACGCGGTAGCGAACTTCGCCTGACGATCATTGAGCCTGGCGGAAAGGTCCTCGTCGATTCGCATCGTCGTCCGGAACGGATGGACAATCATCGACATCGACCGGAGGTTATTGCGGCTCTGGAAGGCGGTGTTGGTCGGTCGCTGCGCTATAGCGACACCTTGTCAACTGAAGTGGTCTACGTCGCTGTTCCTGTTGAACAGGGTGGCCAGATTCAGGCGATTGTTCGTACGTCGATTGCTCTGTCGGCGATCGATCATGCGTTGGCCGCGCTCAGGCTGCGATTGCTCGGTGAAATCCTGCTCATTTGTGTGCTTGCGGGCGCAGGGGCGTGGCTGGTCGCGCGGCGTATCGTACGTCCGTTGGAAGATCTGACTAAGGCCACCGAAAATTTCGCCGCGGGCGATTTCTCCATGCAATTGTCGGATGGTGGATCCTCGGAAATTGCATCGCTCGCAGGAGCGATGGAAACCATGGCTCGTCAGTTGGATGACCGCATTTCCGATCTGGTTGAGCGGCGCAACGAACAGGAAGCGGTCTTGTCGTCGATGGTGGAGGGCGTCGTGGCTATTGACCGTGACGCTCGCATCATCACGCTCAACAATGCTGCAGCCGTCCTGCTTGGGGCCATAGGAGGGGAAGCGGTCGGTCGTACCCTCCAGGAGGTGGCGCGCACCCCGGAGCTCCAAAGTTTTGTTCTCGAGGCGCTGGCTTCCGAAGAGTCTCTCGAGCGCGACCTCTCGCTGCGCGGAGCCGATACACGCGCCATCCAGGCACACGGTGCTCCGCTGCGCGATGCGGGCGGAAATCGAATTGGCGCCGTCGTCGTCCTTAACGACGTAACCAAGATTCTACGTCTGGAAACGATCAGGCGGGACTTCGTGGCCAATGTTTCGCATGAGCTGAAGACTCCCATCACTTCGATCAAAGGGTTTCTGGAAACGTTGGCAGACGGAGCGATCGACGATGCGAAAAATGCGCGCCGCTTCGTCGAGATCGCCGCGCGTCAGGCGGATCGCCTCGGCGCGATCATCGAGGATCTCTTGGTCCTTTCGCGGCTTGAGGAAGACAACGATTCTCGGCCTGTCGAGACCACCGCGTCTAAGGTGCTTGAGATACTTGAGGGGGCGGTCGAAGTTTGCAGCGCTGCCGCTATCGCTAAAGGTATTGTGGTTTCTGTTACTTGCCCTGCCGACCTTTGCGCTCGGATGAACGCAGCTCTGGTCGAACAGGCGGTCGTGAATTTGGTCAGCAACGCCATCAACTACAGCCAGTCAGGTTCTTCGATCGAGGTTCGTGCCGAGGCTGATGCCGAGCAGGTACACCTCAGCGTTAGCGATCAGGGTGATGGAATCGAGGCGCAACACCTCCCCAGGCTCTTTGAGCGCTTCTACCGCGTGGACAAGGCTCGCAGTCGTAGCATCGGGGGCACCGGCCTCGGACTGGCTATCGTCAAGCACATAGCCGCCGCTCAGGGCGGTTCTGTGGATGTCGTGAGCGAAACTGGGCGCGGCAGTACATTCACGATTTCGCTACCGCGCGACACTTGATCTGAGGGCGGCGGCCCCCCCCCCCAAAAAAAAGTCAGCTTTCTCAACTATTTCTTCGTTTGCAGGAGTTCTTAACAGTTTCCTCATGATTGCCGGTTACACCGGAGCCAGAGGTAACTTCGAATGAACGCAATCACGACGAAATTGACCCGCATTTCCCACGCCACGGCTGTGATAACGGCTGTGATAACGGCTGTGGTGGCAATGGCCGGCCCGGTTGCCGCGCAGGTGGTCGTTGATCCTGCCCTTGGCCCCTACGCCCCTGTTAAAGGCGTGTCTGGGAGCATCAAGAGCATCGGCTCGGACACGATGAACAACGAAATGGCCCTGTGGGGTGAACAATTCCGAGAGTTCTACCCGAACGTTTCCATCGAAATCGAAGGGAAGGGGTCCTCCACGGCCCCGCCTTCATTGATCGCGGGGACGGCCCAGTTTGGCCCCATGAGCCGACCGATGAAGGACGCCGAGATCGACCAGTTCGAAGGAAAGTTCGGATACAAGCCGACCTCGCTGTCGACCAGCATCGACATGCTCGCGGTCTACGTTCACAAGGACAATCCGATCGCGTCCCTGAGCATCGAGCAGGTTGATGCCATTTTCTCAAAGACGCGCACCTGCGGTGGAACCGCCAATATCCGCACCTGGGGCGACCTGGGTTTGGAAGGCGACTGGGCCGACAAGCCGGTTAGCCTTTACGGTCGGAATTCGGCGTCAGGCACGTACGGCTACTTTAAGGACCACGCCCTGTGCAAGGGCGACTACAAAGACTCGGTCAAAGAGCAGCCGGGTTCTTCGTCTGTCGTGCAGGGCATCGCCAGCGACAAATATGGCATTGGCTACAGCGGGATCGGTTACAAAACCGCCGATGTTCGTGCGGTTCCGTTGGCTACCGATGGCGATGCGGTACCGGCCGATGCGGAGTTCGCCTACAGTGGCGAGTATCCCTTGGCGCGGTTTCTGTACCTGTACGTGAACGCCGAGCCGAGTGCCCAGCTGGATCCACTACGTCGCGAATTCGTGCGCTACGTTTTTTCGAGTCAGGGGCAGTCGAACGTCGTAAAGGACGGCTATCTTCCGGTGCCAGCCGCGGTTGCCAAAGCCGAACTAGCCAAAGTCGGAATCACGGGCTCCGAGTAGAGTCCGAGCCCTATGAGTCGAAAAAATCGCAGGACCAGACCCGGGGTTCGCTTCGCCGACAGCATGGCGCGCGTTGCGATCACCCTGGGCGGGATAGGTACGATCGTCGCAGTTTCGATGGTCTGCCTTTTTCTCGTTTGGGTCGTGATCCCTCTCGTAGGGCACACTGGTCTTGAACCGGCGGGCAGTGCTGGTTCAGGCGAACTTTCCAGGCCTGGACGGCTGGCTGTAGGAGAGTACCGTTCGCTAGCCTGGTCGCTCTCCGACGACCAGGTGCTGTCGGTGTTCCGACCGGATACCGGCGATGTGCTCGATGTTGGGCCTCTCTTGGATGGCCCTTCGCCAACCGCAGTAGCCATGGACCTGCGTGGTGGCACTGTCGTGGCTGGATTCGCCGATGGTACCATTCGGCGAGGCCGAGTCGCGTTCGCTTCGTCGTTTCTGGCGGCTTCACAAGTCGAAGAATCGGTTCCCTCCGCAGATGGTCAGCGAGTGCCGTATCGCAAGGGCGTTCTTGAGCGTCTAGGCGCGGATCAATTTCGATGGGACCGAGTCGAGCGCAGCTTTGACGCGCCGGTAAATCTGGACGACTCGGGTTCCGCCGTAGTTGCGATCGACTATGCAGTGGAAGGCGGAGCTCCGACAGTGGCCGCTATGACCGCCGACGGGAATCTTCACGTGCGTCGCATCAAGACACGTCGCAACCTGTTCACAGGAGTTGAAACGGTTGCCTTGTCGGGGGCGACGACTGAAATCGAACGACCTGTTGGAGGTTCGTTGCCGAAGTTCATTCGCCTAACCGGCCTAGGCGACAACGTGATGCTCGTGTGGAGCGATGGTCAGTTGTTGCGCTATGATTCTCGCAAACTCGAATCTCTAGATTTGGTGGAACAGCTTGATGTCATTGCCGAACCGGGAGTCGAGGTTTCGGCGACGGACTTTCTTCTCGGTCGGAAGACACTTGTCGTGGGTGATACACGGGGGCGTTTGGCGGGTTGGTTTCGAATTAAGCCTACCGATGCCGCGACTTCCGACGGTGCGCTGATGGCACGCGCCTGGAGCTTTGCGGGTCGCGGGCAGCCTGTTACCGCCCTTGCGTCTTCGGCTCGCACGCGAATGTTTACGGCGGGTTTCGCAAGTGGTGAGGTCGGGGTTTATCACGCGACCGCCGAACGCGAACTCGGGCGCGCGGCGGTTTCGGCGCAAGGTCGTGCCGTAGTCGCGGTAGCGATGGCTCCCAAAGACGACGGGGTGTTGGCTCTGGCCGAGAACCCCGTAAATTTCGATCTCAACGTTGCCCATCCCGAGGCGTCACTGGCGACCTTGTTCCGTCGTGTTTGGTACGAAGGTTACGAAGGGCCGCAGCACGTTTGGCAATCCACCGGTGGCAGTGACGACTTCGAGCCGAAGTTCGGGCTTGCTCCGTTGGTCTTTGGAACGCTAAAGGCCACCCTTTACTCGATGCTCTTTGGCCTACCGTTGGCGATGCTGGCGGCAATCTACACGAGCGAGTTTCTTCACCCCACAGTCAAGGCGCGCATCAAACCAACGATTGAACTGATGGCGAGTCTGCCAAGTGTTGTGCTTGGTTTTCTGGCCGCACTGGTGATCGCTCCCTATCTCGAAAATGTGTTGCCTCAGGCCTTGACGGCAATTTTCACAGTCCCGTTTACGCTTCTTCTCTTTGCTCACATTTGGCAGTTGCTGCCGTCGCCGGTTCGTTCGCGGATGTCCGGGCGACGTTTTGTGATGTGCGCAATCGCTATCCCTGTCGGCGTGGCGACGGCTGCGATGGTCGGCCCTTCAATCGAAGCCGCATTGTTCGGTGGCGATTTACGTGGATGGCTTGACGGTGGTGGCACGGGTACCGCGGGTGGGTGGATTTTTCTGCTATTCCCGGGGGTAAGCTTTTTGCTAGCAGTCGGCGTCGGTCGCAGTCGTGCGATCAATAGGGTGTTGGAAGTCGCAGTCGGAAGATTCGGGCCGGCCTCGGTTTCGCTCCTGCGCTTTTGCGTCGTGTGCGCCGCGTCGGTGGGCGTAACGGTCGCCGTGGCGACCGTTCTCTCAAGCGCGAACTTCGATCCTCGTGGCGGATTTCTCGATACTTACGTGCAGCGCAACGCGCTGGTTGTCGGCTTTGTAATGGGTTTCGCGGTGATTCCGATCATCTACACGATCGCCGAAGACGCCCTTTCTACGATTCCCGAAACGCTGCGGGCCGGGTCGTTGGCGCTGGGAGCGACGCCTTGGCAGACCGCAATGCGGATTGTGGTACCGACGGCGATGAGCGGATTGTTCTCTGCCGCCATGGTGGGGCTGGGGCGAGCCGTTGGTGAGACGATGATCGTACTCATGGCGGCCGGTAATACGCCGATCATGGAATGGAACTTGTTCAACGGCTTTCGCACGTTGTCTGCGAACATTGCTGTGGAGTTGCCGGAGGCGGTTCAGAACAGCACCCACTATCGCACTTTGTTCTTGGCCGCGTTGGTCCTGTTCGTCATGACCTTTGCGCTAAACACGATTGCCGAACTGATCCGCCTTCGTTTTCGTAAGAGAGCCTACCAACTGTGAGAGACGTCACAGAACCGACGCGTACACGCCGTTCGCGGCTGGAGGGGCCGCAGCGCAACCGCACCCTGTCTGCGTATGGTGAGCCGATGTTGTGGCTGACCGGAGGTGGTCTCGCGGCTTCGCTGTTGATGATCGTCGGGCTGCTCTTGCTCGTTGTCTGGAATGGGCTTTCTACGTTTTGGCCAACACCGTTGGTGGAAATGCATTTGGCTGATGGGAACGTGCTGCTGGGGGAGGTTACCCGCGACGATAGCTTTCGGCCGCAAGCTGGCTTCTTGAGTTCTTTGGCCGCCGAGCCTCGCCAACGAGCCGAGCGCGCGTTGGCGAATAGTGGCGGTGAAATGGCGCGCGAGCTCTTGCGCACGGGTAATTACGAACTCACCGGTGAGCACTTTAAGTGGGTCAGTGAGTTCGAGGTCGCTCGTCGATCGACGCCCGAATGGGCGATGGTCGTAGAAAGAATGAGCTGGGGCCGCTTTTACGGTTTTCCGATCGCATTCAAGATTGACGATACCCTCGTCGCGCAAACGCCTGCCGAAGTTTGGGCCCAGTACAATCTGTATCGTGACGACGTAGCCGCCCGCGTCGATACTGTCGGCGATCTCGAAGAGCATGAGCTTGGGGCCGTCAACCGGCAGCTCGAGAACGCCAGACTCCAGCTTCGAGGCATTTCTCAGAGCCACGCGTCTGGCGATGTTGTACAGGAGCAGGTGCAGGCCCAGGCCCAGGCGAACTTCGATAGAATCGAAGCTGCGGCTGGCATCGATTTTGATCGCATCCGCGCTGAGGTCGAAGCGTTGAACGCGCGCAACGCCCAGTTCGTGATGGTCTTTCGAACGGCAGACGGTACGGAAAAAGGCGTGGCGATGGCCGATATCGTGCGCGTTGTTCCAGCCAACCATCTTTCCGCGCCGCAGAAGTTCGCTGTCTACGCGTCGCGGTGGGGGGAGTTCTTGAGCGCCGCTCCCCGTGAGGCCAACAGTGAGGGCGGTGTTTGGCCAGCGATTTTTGGTACCGTCTTCATGACTTTGATCATGTCGGCTTTGGTGACCCCTTTTGGCGTTCTTGCTGCGCTGTATCTGCGAGAGTACGCGCGTCAGGGGTTCATCGTCAGTGCGGTGCGGATCGCCGTCAACAATCTCGCCGGTGTGCCCAGCATTGTTTTTGGTGTCTTCGGTCTTGGCTTTTTTAGCTACATCGTTGGCGCGTCGATCGACGAGCTATTCTTCTCTTCGAAGCTACCGAGTCCGACCTTTGGCACTGGCGGGGTTTTGTGGGCCTCGCTGACGCTGGCCCTGTTGACGTTGCCCGTCGTGATCGTAGCCACTGAGGAGGCTTTGGCGGCGGTGCCGAGCTCGATGCGCGAAGGCTCCTATGCCTGCGGCGCGAGCAAGTGGCAGACCATACGCCGAATCGTGTTACCGCGCGCTTTGCCAGGCATCATGACGGGTGTGATTCTGGCCATTGCACGAGGCGCCGGCGAAGTTGCACCGCTGATGCTGGTTGGAGCAGTAAAGCTCGCGCCTGAATTGCCGGTCGATGGGATCTTCCCATTCATTCATATGGAACGCAGCTTCATGCATCTCGGCTTTCACATCTACGATCTCGGCTTCCAATCGCAAAACAGCGAGGCGGCCAAGCCCATGGTATTTACGACGACGCTTCTGCTCGTTGGCATTGTGGCTTCTTTGAACTTTTGCGCGGTTTGGTTGCGTGCGCGTCTGCGACGACGTTTCGTAACGAGCCAGTTCTAGATTCTTGTTCGCCCGCTTTGGCGATAAGCAACCGGTAACTATGAGCACAGATCCTACTAACAATTCGCAGAGAACTCCGGGCCAAGCCGTGAGTGCTCTTGACGCCATCGCCAGTGGCGGCGGGTTTGATAGCGTCGTCCATCCGGCGATCAGTCGCGAGAAGGCGGCCCTCGATATTCGGGACTTCCGGCTTTGGTATGGAGACAAGCAGGCGATCTACGATGTCTCCATGCGAATCCCCAAAGGGCAGGTGACGGCACTCATTGGTCCTTCAGGCTGTGGCAAATCTACGCTTCTCCGTTCGGTGAACCGTATGAACGATCTTGTCGAATCGGTGCGCATCGAGGGCGATATGGCACTAGACGGTGAGTCTATTTACGCCCCCAGTGTTGATGTCATCGAGTTGCGGAAGAGGATGGGAATGGTTTTCCAAAAACCAAACCCGTTTCCAATGAGCATCTTCGAAAATGTCATCTATGCTTTGCGAATTGATGGCGAGAACGATCGCAAAGTCTTGGCGGAAGTTTGCGAGCGTAGTCTTCGCAGCGCGGCGATCTGGGACGAAGTCAAGGATCGGCTAGAAGACAGCGCGTTAGGACTTTCAGGGGGGCAGCAGCAGCGCTTGTGTATTGCGCGTGCTATCGCTGCTGATCCGGAGGTCTTGCTCATGGACGAACCATGTTCGGCACTGGACCCCATCGCTACTGGAAAAATCGAAGATCTAATTGCCGAGTTACGCGGCGCGTACACGATTCTAATGGTCACGCACAACATGCAACAGGCTTCGCGGGCCAGTGATTTTACCGCCTTCATGTATCTCGGTCGGTTGGTGGAATACGCGCCGACCGTAGAAATTTTTAGTCGTCCGCAACTCGAGGCGACCGAGGCCTATGTGTCCGGACGATTCGGGTGAAACTAGGGAGAGGCTGAAGCCACTTATGTCTAAGCATTTTGAATTGGAGATGGAACGTCTCAAGCGTCAGATTCTACGGCTGGCCGGGGTTGTCGAAGACAGTGTCGGAAAGGCGGTAGTATCGATCGAGACCCGTGACAGCGAGTTGGCACAGCAAGTTATCGACGCTGACGACGACGTTGATGCTCAGGAAGTCGAAGTTGAAGAGGAGTGCCTGAAGATCCTGGCGCTCCATCAACCGGTTGCCTTCGATCTGCGATTTTTGGTGGCGGTGCTCAAGTTGAACAACGACCTGGAGCGAATCGGGGACCTCGCCGTCAATATCGCCGAGCGTGCCAGTGCCGTGGTCGAACGCACGGACCTATCGTCGCCGATTGAGATTGGGCCGATGGCCGAGCAGGTACGTTCCATGCTCGCGGACTCATTGGATGCGCTCGTGAATGTTGATGTTTCATTGGCCAGGCGAGTTCTGGATGCAGACGATGTGGCTGACGACATGCATCGGATGAATTTCCGCCGTGTCGAGGACGCGATTCGCGCGCGGCCCGAAGAGGTATCGGCGTACACACACTACCTTTCGGTCTCTCGGTATCTGGAGCGAATCGCGGATCACGCAACAAACATCGCCGAAGACGTGATCTATCTCGGTAGTGGCGCGATCGTTCGCCACAAGAGCACGAGCTAGTCGTAACCCTATTCTTGTTTTGGTCCGTCGCTGCTTTCAGCGTGGCGGCCGCGGGAAGAACTGGGGCGTACGTGCGACGTAGTCCGCATAACCTTCGCGGGTTCGAGCCAGATGCTTCTCCAGCAGAGGCACGCCGGAAACGCGCATGAGAAGCCAGGTCATCAGAACTGGCGAACCCACAGCCCAGAAACCGCCGGGAGCCGATGCGGCGATGAGCCAGATTCCCCACCACAATGTTGCGTCGCCGAAATAGTTCGGATGGCGTGTCCAGCGCCAAAGGCCAACTTCCATGACACGTTCGCGGTTTGAAGGTTGCGCCTTGAAGGCCGAGAGCTGCGCATCGGAGACAGCTTCGAAGGCGAAGCCGAAGATCCACAAGACGATGCCTGCTAGGTCGCTCCAAACCACGACGTCGGGTAGTGTTGCAGAGCTGACCACGGCGATCGGGATCGCAATCAACCAAAGAAGAACGCCTTGGAGGCCGAACACCACGATCAGGCTGATCCACGGGAAGTTGACGCCCCAACGGCGTCGCATCGCTTGGTAGCGATAGTCTTCTGGTTGCCCGAAGTTGCGCTGTGCTAGGTGGAGCGACAAGCGCAGACCCCAAATAAAGATCAACAACGTGATTGTGACCATACGGGGCTGCCAGCCGTCTCCAGCCAAATAGTCGGCGGCCGCCACCAGCACGAAGCCCATGCCCCAGAACGCATCGACGATACTTGCGTCGCGAAGCGCAAGGCTTGCTACCCACAGGGACAACATGAGTGTCGTGATGACCGCGGCGTTGAGTAGAAGAAGTTCGGTAAAATCCATCGGTTCCTTAACCCGTAGGCGGTGGACTGGAAACGAAAGCGTCTACTTCACGCCAGCGTTCTCGCAGCCATTCGGTGCGCTCGGCAGAATCCGTCGGGATCTGGTCCGGCGCAAAACTACGAAGTCGAATTTGGACGTGACTTCCAACCAGCTTGCCGTTCCAGAAGTCCGCGAACGAAGCCGAGCCCTCGAATCCCGAATGTGCGCAGATTACGATATCAAGGCCTGGGTTTCGTTCGAGTAATACACTCGGGCCTGCGCTTCGCGGTGGCAGCACTGACTGTAGAGAACGAGTGAACGCAGCGCTGTCGAGGTCGCCGGCTTTTTCGAACTTCTCGGCTATTCGTTCGCGCTTGGCGACGCTGAAGCGAGTGCCCTCCGGGTAGATCAACACTCCCTCGCTAGGCTCGAGCCCGACGAGCAGTTGTCCGACACTTTCGATTTCTGCGGCAGGGGTCCGACTTTTGCGGTCGACGAAAACGTTGGGGATACGATTGCCGACGATGTCCAGGCTGGGGTCCCAAAGTAGTTCGCGCTTGAGAACATAGCGCAACGGTAAGTTGTAAGGGATCGAGATGAAGTTCACCGCCAGGATCGTGTCGGCGGTGCTCGCGTGTCGAATCATGAGCAAGATGGGGCGAGTCCCAAAGCGTTCGTCTGCATCGACGCTGACTCGAATTCCAAAGATGGCAAACGCTCCGCCTCCAAGTGCGCGGCCCCAGCGGTATTGCAGGGCACGGTTGGCGTGGATCCATGAGGTGTTCTCACGGCCGGTCCAGGGGCCAGCGACGAGCCAAAGTGTGAAGCTAGAGATGATGCCGACAATTTCGCAAATCAGGTACAGCTCAAAGAACAGTACGGCGCGTAGCATGACAAATTGTTTTTGGCGCAAGAGGTCAACGGGGATCGCGATCACGATGAGGGGAAGGAGTGCGGCTGACCATAGCGCAAACATCAAGAAGTATAGGGGGAACGTTATGGCACGGCGCAGCCAAGTCTCGCGTAGCGGCTCGCGGTGGACTTCTGGCTGTGGTGTTGGCCAGCGTTTCGAGGGCATAGATGCCTTGCTACAGGTTTCTGCGTGTTTAGGCCAAAGGGCCGGTGGCGTTGTGTGGTTGTCCCGATCGCCAGGCCGCAATGCCGCGCGAGACTCCCTCGCGACGCATGCGAGCTCGCGTCGAAGCCACGCTGTGACTATTGAAATAGCATGGATGTGCCGATTTTTGTGAAAACGGGCTTGGTCGTCGTGTTGAGCTCTGTGTTCCTAGCGACGGTGGCGGCTGCTGCCGAGCCAGTGGATGAGCTGGTTAACGAAGCGGTTGCCGTGACGGTTGCGCAAGCACGGTCCGCCTCCCCGGTGCGCGTGTATCAATTGGAGCAAGCGCTGTACGAACATCTCGAGATCGTCGCCCGACAGGTCGCGGTGGGACGTTCGCGAGCGGCTGGCGGTGCTGGAGAGGAAATTCCTCGCGTACGGGTCGTCGGCATGGATCGACCTCAACGGCCACGGCTTAGTATCGATACCGACGACGGTCCGACAATCGGCGCGCCTGGTGCCACCGATGAAATCGTTGAAATCGTTGAAATTACGGTTGTTGAAAATCTTTCACAGGTCTATTCGAGCCGGCTCGATGTGACGCTGCAGGATTTGCTTCGTCGCTTCTCCGGTCGAGTTCGGCTGGTACACAAGGACTTTGTGTTGCCGCGTCATAGGACCTCACTCGACGCCGCTGCTGCTGCACGTTGCGCGAGGCGACAAGGTAAATTTTGGGAGTTCCGTGCACGCTTGCTCGCGTACGTCGACGATCAAACGCATGCCGGACTGCTTGCGCATGCTGATGCGGTAGGCCTGGACGGCGACGCGTTTGCGACCTGCCTTTCGGATCCGGAACCTCGCCAGGCAGCGATGGCTGAAACAGAAGCGGTACGTGCGGGTGGGGTCGTGCTGCCTCCAACTGTACTGGTCGACGGGATCTATTTTGGTGGGGTCGAGCCCGCGGATCGACTCGCGACTTTTGTCGCGTCGCAACTTGGTTCCGATCCTGATTCGAAATCGAGCTCCCCAGGTGGCGACGAAGATCTCAGAGAAACTGGTTCACCCTGGGAACTCACGGGAATCGTGCTCGCGGCGGGACGCCGACAAGCCATGCTCGTCAACGTCGAAAGCGGCGTTGGTCGGGTCATCAATGTCAGCGATACACTTGAGCCGTCGGTTACGGTTGCCGACATTCAAAAAGATTTCGTTGTCATCGTGAACCATGGTCGCCGGGAACTCGTCACGCTCGAAGGGCGGCCGCCGTTGCGAAGCTCGTCCGAGCCAAAACGGCTGTCAGACCGAGCTCTTGTTCGCAAGAACGTGACGGTGTTGCCTTTCAATGCCGACATGCGCGCGCGGGTTGCGGCGAATCGAGAGAATATGGTTGCCCAGTTGACTCCGGCCCCGTTGGATGTGGACGGTGAACGGTTGCTCAAGCTCACGGGCTCCGAGCATTTGGACTTGTTCGCATCCCTGGGGTTGCAGCCGAACGACGTCATCGTTCGGGCCAACGATGAATGGATTTTCGATGGGCGAAATGGGCTTTTCGATGCGATCGCAACGGGGAAGGCGGTGACCGTCGTCGTCATGCGCCGAGGCATCCCGTATTTGATTGATCTCGCACAACCGGGCCCCTGAGCGCCGCTTGCACGCGCGCGGCATCGTGGCCAAGGTCCCGATGCCGCTTCGAACGTTGCACCGAAACTCGTTTTTCTGCTCTACGCTTCGACGGCACCGGCTATTAATGTTGCATTTTCTCCCGGCCACGTTGCGTGGCGTCCTCGTCGCGATCGCGATGATTTCCAACGTTATTTTCTTTGGGACGACGTCGTTATTGGCTACGCCAATTATGCTGCTGCTGCCGTTGGCGTCTTGGCGTCTGAAGTTCCAATCCCTACTCGTTGAAAACGCGACGCTTTGGATTCGAACCAACGGGCTCATCTTTAATCTGTTTCATCGAATACATTGGGATTTTCGCGGGGCTAATTTCGAAGAGTTAGATCCGAAGGGGCGCTATCTGGTCGTTAGCAACCATCAGTCATGGACTGATGTTCTGGTGCTGCAACGACGCTTGACTGATCGCATTCCGTTTCTGCGTTTCTTCATCAAGTCGGAACTCATCTATCTGCCGTTTCTGGGCCAGGCTTGGTGGGCACTCGGGATGCCGTTCATGAAGCGTTACTCCCCCGAGTACCTAAAGCGGCATCCGGAAAAGCGCGGAAAGGATCTTGAGGCGACGCGTCGCTCCTGCGAGCGCTTTCGGACGGGTCCGCTTTCGATCATGAATTTCCTTGAGGGGACACGCTTCACTCCTGCAAAACGTGACCGACAAGAGTCGCCGCATCGGCACCTATTGCGTTCCAAAGCCGGAGGGTTCGCACAAGTTCTTGACGCGCTCGGCGGCGAACTTTCAACGTTGGTTAACATCACCGTTGTTTATGTCGGTGGCCCCCCAACCATTTGGGAATACGTTTGCGGCAAGACCGAGCATATCGTCGTCAACGTCGAAGTCGTTGAGATCCCGGAGAATATTAGGCACGGCGACTACCGCCAGGATGAAGCCTACAAGGCCAGGGTTCAGCAGTGGGTCAGTGCTTTATGGGAAGGCAAAGACGCGGAGCTTGACCGTATGCTCGGGGTTGGCGATGAGGCGAAATCGGGACCCCAGACAGGCTAATTCTCTAAGGCAATTCTCTTCTCGGCCGACGGCTCGGCTGTCCCCTCTACAGTTTTTTCAATCCGCGAATCAGTTTCCCCATCCGTGCTAGGTCGGCCAAGCCCTCGCCGGTGAAGGCTCCGCCCATGTTGGCGAGAATGAAGTGACGGCATCCCGCCTCGGCCAGCGGTGCGGTTTCGGCCAAAATTTCCTTCGGCGTTCCCATAAAGAATAAGCGATCTAGAAGTTGAGGCGTGATCCGTTCGAGCGCCAGCGCGATTTGCTCGCGTGTGACTCGGGTCGGAACGATGTCGAGAAATCCGCCGAAGTCTTCGCCCATTGGATGTTCCAAGCCCAGTTCCTTCCAAAGCGCGGGAGGCAATCCGCAGGCCATGTACGCGACGTACGGATTGTTAATCGCCTTTTCGATCACCGCCTCGCGACTGCGGCCGAACGCTACGAGTAGTGTCTGTCCCGGGGTGAATCCCTCGACCGCAAGCGATCGGCCTGCGCTGGCCGCGCCTTCCTCGATCATCGCAAGGCGCGCTGCGTACTCTTCGCCGTCAATTTTCTGTCCCGGGAGCCATCCGTCGGCGTAGCGTCCACACATTCGCAGCATGCGTGGAAAGTGCGCCCCCATGAACACGCGTGGAGCGCGCCCTTTGTATAGAGGCAGATCGAAAATCGCGTCGCGAAGTGTCCAGAAGCGCCCTTCGAAGTTGACAGTCTCTCCTTTGCTGCCCCAAAGGAGGCGAATGATTTTTAACGCTTCCTCAAGTCGAGCTACGCGCTTGTCGCAAGGCAACCCGTAGGGCTCGGTGTTTTCTCGGAGACCATTGCCGATCCCCAGGATCGCACGCCCCTTGGAAATATGGTCGAGGGTTACGAACGTTTGAGCAAGGGACATCGGGTGGCGCCGAATGGGTTCAGTCACCGAAGTGCCGATCAGCACGTTGCGGTGCTTCAGGGCCGCCATGGTCATGATCGGCACCGGGTCGAACAGGGCGTCCATCGAATGGACCGCTTCGGCGGCTGGCATGATCTCGGGCGTCCAAATCCATTTGGGGCAAAACCCCATAAAATGATCGGGAACCCAGATGGCGCTGGCGCCGAGCCTCTTCGCGACGGCGATCCCAGCCTTCGTGATCCAGAGTGGATGAAGACATCCGTCTTGATATCCGACCGTGACGCGTTCCATGGGTAATCCTCGTTGTTCGGCCAGACGCGGTCTGAGTGAGCGCGGGGCGAATCGAAGATCTAACGTCACGCCGATGCGAGACCAAGCGATCATCGCTCTCCTCTTTGCCTCACAGCTGTGGCAGTATTGGTGAGTTTTGAGGTTGTTGGATCAACTCCCCCGAGGTTTTCGCAGCAATCATCGACGTTTGTCGGGGGGGGTGGCCGTGGCGTTGCTGGTCAGCGCTTGCCTAGGGGCGCGCCCCTGTGTTGCTGCGACCATTGCGGTGTCGGCAGGCGACGGCGCCCTCGAAGGCTTCAATGACCCCACGCCGACAGCTCCCGTGGGGGGCAATAGTGGCGTCACGCTGGGCAGTCAGCGCACAATCGCCATTGAATTCGCCGCCGCGATTTGGGCCGGTCAACTGGGTAGTCCCGTCACGATCGAAATCAACGCATCTTTCGACCCTTTGCTTTGCGATGGCACCGGCGCGGTTCTGGCCAGTGCCGGGCCGGCAACGGTCCACCGAGATTTTGACGGCTCCCCGCAAACAAGCACTTGGTATCCTCAAGCTTTGGGCAACCGCTTCGCCGGCATCGATCTGGATCCGGCCAGTGGCGACGTCAATGTGACCTTCAACAGTGCGCTGGGCCCCAGTTGTGCGAGCGGGTTGGAGTTCTACTACGGCCTGGATGCTTCGCCGCCAGCGGGGAAGATCGACATCGTAACTACTGCTCTGCACGAGATCGCTCACGGTCTTGGCTTTCTGTCGCTGGTATCCACCACAACAGGAGCGCCCTTTCTCGGTTACTTCGACCCTTACTCGCGCCTGCTCGAACAACATTCCAGTGGCAGTACGCATGAACAGCTCGCGCAAACTCAATGCGCGGCCGTTATTCGCAGTGGCAGTGATTTGCATTTCATCGGGCCGCGAACACGAACCGCTGCAGCCTCCAAAACCACCGGGGTTGACGATGCTGATCACGTGAGAATGTACGCGCCGAACCCGCCATTGGTTGGGTCATCGGTTTCTCATTTTGATATTGACGTTGCGCCTGACGAGTTGATGGAGCCTTCGTATGTCGGGGCCAATCACGATGTCGGAATGGCTTTGGCGTTGTTGGAAGATGTGGGGTGGGCCAGTTCCTGCGGTGATAGTGTGGTCGACCTCGGAGAGGCTTGTGACGACGAATCGCCCTGCTGCGATGCAACCTGTTCGTTCGCCCCGCTTGCTACGAGTTGCGACGACGACAATGTCTGCACGACGGTTGATGGCTGTGACGGCAATGGTGTCTGTGCCGGTTCATTGGGAGGCCTAGTCTGCGACGATGGCCAAGCTTGTACGGCCGATACCTGTGATCCGGCAGCGGGATGCACCTTCTCCGCGATCCCTGAGGGCGGTGTTTGTAACGACGGCAACGCGTGTACGGCGGGAGAGGTCTGTACTGACGATGTGTGCGCGGCGGTTGGAGTCGTGGATTGCGACGATGGCGACCTGTGTACGGTTGATGGGTGTGACACGACAAGCGGCTGCATTCACCAACCAAACGTCGGTTCTTGTGATGACGGCGACGCGTGTACCTGGGGAGACAAGTGCACGGCAGGACTATGCTCCGGAGCGCCGCTTCTTTGCGACGATGGCGTTGCCTGCACGATCGACACCTGTGTGCCGGCCACGGGGTGCACGTTCACGCCTTTTAGTGGGGCTTGCAGTGACGGCGATGCCTGCACGTACCCCGATGCTTGTATCGGGGGGATTTGTCAGCCCGGTCCTCTTGTGAATTGCAACGACGCAAGCGAATGCACCGTCGACTCATGCTTGCCCGCGTCCGGTTGTTTCTACACGAACTTGTCCGGGGGGTGTGATGACGCGACGGCGTGTACGACCGGAGACGCCTGCGTTGGCGGGCAGTGCGTTGGTACACCGGTGGATTGCAACGATGCTAATCAATGCACTGACGATGTGTGTAACGCGGCTAGCGGTTGCTCGAACCCGTTGAACACTTCGCCTTGTGACGATGGCAATGCGTGCTCTAGCGGTGATGTGTGTCAGGCCGGGGCCTGCGTGTCAGGGCCGTCGCCGGATTGCGATGATGGTAATCCGTGTACCGACGATTCCTGTGAATTGAGCCAGGGCTGCTCCCATTCCCCGAACGTTGATGATTGCGATGACGGCTTCGCTTGTACCCAATCCGACGTGTGCTCGGAGGCCAGTTGTCGCGGCGAATGGGACGCCCAAGCCTGCGCCTTAGACCGCCACATTATCTACAAGGCCCGTTCGCAGCCGTTGGGTTTCGACGACGTTGCGGATTCACTGCAGGTCTCGGATCCGTTGTTGTCCGATGTTGTACAGCCCAAGAGCGTGCGAACCTTTGCGCTGGTCGCCTCGGGTCCCGAAGGTGGTCCGTTCGTTCCTGAATTGGGCTTGGCTTGTCGAAAATTTAGAAGGTTGGTGTCGGGCGTCCCCGTCGCTGAAGAGTTAGATGCGACCTGCGCCTTGGGCGAGTTCTCGCTGCGGATACGACGTGGTGTATCGCTGTGTGGCCCGGCTACGGTTGCCACAGGCGGGGCGGAAGCGCCCCCAGCGGCGAGCCATTCACGCGATGCCTTTCGCTGTTACAAGGCCAAAACCTTGGCTGGCACTGATACCCGTGGGTTAGTCGAGAATCCGACTGATGTCTTAGGAGTACATCAGGTTCGCCTGTCGAAGTTGCGAGAGGTGTGTGCACCGGCCGGTCTCGACGGAGCCTTTCCGGTGAATCCCGATGCGTGGCTCCTGTGCTTCAAAGCCAAAGCGCTTACGGGTCCGACGCATGCGTCGGTCACGGCCAACGAGTCAACGGCTGCTCACCATCTAAGTCTGATTCGCGCCAAGCTTCTTTGTTTGCCAGCCACGGTCGTTCTTCCGTAGATTCGAGCCGGTTGCGCGCTTAGGCTGCGGTGGCCGCGCGCGCTTCGCGTTCGGCCAGTTCACGATGGGCGATTTCGATTATCGCAGTCTTCGGCCCCCGCAAGCCCTCGCCGATTTTGCGTTCATCTAGGGAACGCACGGCGATCACGCCTGCACCACTTCCGGTTAGGAACATCTCGTCGGCTGAGAACACGTCGCTGCGTGTCAGGCGGCGTTCGACCGGTTGCAACCCTAGCGACGGTGCGAGTTCCAAGACTGCTGCGCGGTTGATCCCAGCCAGACACCCGTCGCTTGTCGGTGGCGTAGACAACACATCACCATGCACCAGAAACACGTTGGCAACCGCCGCTTCGGCGATATAGCCGCCGGCGGCCAGCATTAGCGCTTCGTCGGCGTGGCGTTGTCGCGCTTCGAGTTTTGCCAGAACCGAATTGATGTAGTTCAGGCTCTTGACGTTCGGGTCTACTACGTCCGGTCCGGGGCGGCGCAGGCTCGAGGTGATCATGTTGAGCCCGGTTGCGCGTTGTTCGTCGTTGAACAGGCGTATGGCAGCGACGATACAGATCAGTCGGGGACGCGGGCAGGTCAGTGGATCTACGCCAAGCGGGCCGTCGCCACGCGTGACGATCAATCGAATGTACGCTTCGGTTTCTCCGAACGCAGACACCGTGCTCTTCACGATCTGGGTGATCTCGTCACGCGTATGCGGAAGGTCAAGCGCTAGCGATTTGGCTCCGTAGCCGAGTCGGTCCAGGTGTCGCGAAATGCGAAATACCTGCCCGGCGTAGACTCGCATACCCTCAAAAATCCCATCGCCGTAAAGCAATCCGTGATCGACAACCGGAACTTTTGCTTCGCTGCCGTCAACGATTTCGCCGTCAATCCAAACTTTCATTTTCCGTTTCCTTTGGCCGATGCTGCGCCGGTGAACTCAGGTTCGCCTCGGCTGATCAATGCATTTGCGATGTCGGCTGCGGCTTGGCGTGTGTGACGCACGGCTTCGTCCAAGCGCGCTCCTTTTAGTGTCGAGGCAGCGCAGGCACAGGCGACGGTACCCACAAGCGGTGCCGGCCTTAGCATTCCGGTTTTGCGAGTTGGCACTGCGGACTCGGTGTCGCCGGAGTAACCCACGGCAGCGGCGACGACGCTGAGTTCGGCCTGCCACTCTCCGTCGTTCACGTCCCAGCCACGCTTTGCAGCGGTTGCTATGCGGTCTCGCAACGATGCTGTCATGGGCGAGGGGGCGGCGACCGCTTCTGGTGCGAGCCCTAAATACAGTCGTCCACTAGCTGTGGTGGTCAACGGGACTTCGCTGCCGATCTGCGGTGTGGCACGCAGCAAGCCGTTGCCTTCGACGCGGTCGAGAATGAACAGTCGCCCGGCGCGAGCTGCGACAACGAAGAACGTTTCACCGAACGCGCTTGCGGCTGTCTCCAGAGCAGGCCGTGCAGCGGCCACTAACGGCTCCTGGGAGAGCATTCCTGAGGCCAGGCGCAGCAACCCTGCACCCAATTGCCAACGTCCCTGATCGTCGCGGTTGACCAGGTCGTGTGCGGCCAGGGTGGCGAGCAGGCGGTGTACGGTCGGCCGGGCCATATCCAACCGACTGCCAATACCAGCTACGGAGCTGGGGCCCGCAGTGTGCAGAGATTCGAGGACGGCGATCGCCTTGTCTACGGTTCCACTCTTGTCCATCTGTTGTCCACTATATGGACGGGGCGTCCATATGTCGGACGCGCAAGATGCGCCTTAGCACGCGACGACGCAAGCGGCGGGCGGGGAGGAGGGGGCTGTGTCTAGCCCTTGGTGTGAACTTTGTAGTTGCCGCGGGTCTCGTCGAACTCAAGATCGAGCAGGCCGCGCTTCTGGCCTTCGGTGAGCATGGCCGTGAAGCTGTCAAAACCGTGGTGGCCCTCGCGGAAGCCCGGGTGAACGCGGTGGAGGGTCTGTTTGACCAATGAACCCCAAACCGGGTCGTAGTCCGATTCAAGCGAGCTGACGATTTCCAGAAGGATGTCGAGCCCTTCTTGCGCCAGGTCGTTTTTGGGGGCGGCCTTCTTGCTGCTGCGAGTCGCCGGGGCTTTGGCTTTCGCTTTGGCGACCTTCTTTTCGACCGCAGCTACGAGATCGTCGTAGTAAATGAACTCATCGCAACTGGACACGAGAAGTCCAGAAGTCGAGTTCTTCACACCGCAGCCGATCACGCGCTTGTTGTTCTCTTTTAGTTTGGAGACGAGTGGCGAAAAGTCGGAATCGCCAGAAATAAGGGCGAAAATGTCGATGTGACTCTTGGAGTAACAAAGGTCGATGGCGTCGACCACCATTCGAATATCGGCAGAGTTTTTCCCGCTCATGCGGCTTTGAGGAATATCGATCATCTCGATTCCCTCACCGTGGAACTCGCGAACCGAGCTACGGTATCTGCTCCAGTCGCAGTAGGCGCGCTTGTGTACGATGCGTCCCTTCTCGAGAAGCTTCTTGAGAATGAGCTGAATCTGGAAGTCGCCGGTCTTTGCGTCGCGAACGCCTAGAGCGAGATTCTCGAAGTCAATGAAGACTGCAATCAGGGGGTCGGCTTGGGCCATGGTGGTAGCCTACGCCCTCGCGCCCCGCAGTGCGAGGCGCGAGGGCGCGGTAGAGGAATGTATGGAGCCCACCAGGGGAAGGAGGGCTTGGCGTTAGTCGCCGTAGACCCAGCCTGAGCAGACATCGAACTCCTGCGCGCAGCTGGATGCGACACAGCTACGACAGCCACTGCTGCCGGAGTCGCCGATGCACTGAAAAGCGCAGTTGGATGCCGCACAGGAACCGGTTCCGCCGTAGCAGTCGGCGCAGCCCGCGCTGAGTCCAGTCTGTTCCTGCATCGCGGTTGAGATGCAGGAAGCCCCGCCGGTGCAAGACAGCCCGGTTGATTCAGCGACTTCGTCCAAATTGACCGACGAACGGACAAGTTCGTCGTCGTCGTTTAGACAGGCATCGCCCGCGACTTCAGTCAGACAGATCTGGTAGTTGGTTCCGCCCGTGCCTAGCGAGGCGATGTCGGTGTAAACGCGGTAGATCTGGCCATTATTGACTTCAAACAACCCGCTCGACCCGCTCGCCCCGGATGCGATTGGAGCGGGGGAAGCTCCAACGGCTGAGCCCGCCAAAAGGTTATTCGGTTGTCCGTCGTAGACGCCAGCAGCCAACAAGCCGCCGCCGCCCTGATGGGTCAGGTCGAGTCGGACGATCGCGTCGCGCGGCGGTTGGAAGATGACGTCCTCATCACCGCCCGAGATCGGCCCTGCCAGATCGATTCGATTGCCGTCTCCATCGGAGACGTTGCCAGCGTAGCAGCTACCGAGCTCTACCTTGCGGGCACGGCGGACACAGGTGGTGAATGTTCCGATGCCAGCTCCCGTGACATCGCAGATGCGCACATTGTAGTTGCCGCCAGCGGTCAGGTTGGCCACCGCTGTGCTCCCGCTCTGTGCGATCTGTACGTCGCCGGTCGCCACGAGTTCTGTGCCGCCCTCCCGAATCGCGCCCTCAGCAAGCAACGTGTCACCAGCCGGGTTCGTAAGTTCCATGAAGACGCCTTCATCTTGGAGAATCGGAAGCGTCCAGGTTTCACAGTCGTCTCCGAAAAGCGCCGAGATAGAGCTGGTCCGGCAGGAATCGACAACGATTTTGCCGGACTCCAACCCGCACGATGAAGTGCAGCCGTCGCCGCCGACGTTGTTCCCATCGTCGCAGGACTCAGAACCGGTGCGAATGCCGTCACCGCAGCCAGCTTCGACGACACAGAGTTCGAAGCTTCCGAAGCTATCGACATCGGCCGTGTCTACTTGGACGACGTAGTTGGTGCCTGCCGAAACCGACGCCTGGCCCGCAGCGCGTTGCGTGTATAGCGGCGTAGCCCCGGTCGAGCTAGAGGCGACTTGGGTGCCGCCGTTATAGATTGCTGCAGCCATCGTCGAAGCGCCCGAGAGGTTGCGCAGCTTCACGATCACGTTGGTGCTCGATGGCGAAACGAAACGGAAGCCTTTGTCGCCACCAACGCCTGCTAGCTCGACATCGTTTCCGTCGCCGTTGCCGACGCTGGCCGATACGCAAGACCCCAACTCCACGGTTGGAGCGGCAAG
>JBLFWR010000036.1:0-25776 GCA_047611725.1 Binatia bacterium
GAGAGGTCGTAGCCGATCTCAGGATCGACCGCGGCCTGCTGCCTTGTCGTACGCAGCACGGCAGTATCGTCGAAGGACAAATACGAAAGGTGCGTCGAGGCTCGTAGCTCCGGGAGAATGTCGAAATCTCCCCCAACGCCAAAAAGCCAAAGCCCCGGGTTCACAAAGTTCGATTGCCCGTTCTCTTTCGACGGCCGAAGCGACGGCAAAATCGCATTACGGCCCGACAGGAACACGTCGCCTCCGCCAGCCAGCGGAACCGTTTGACGATGCCAATACGAAGAGTCGGCACCGGCAAAATTCGGATTCTCAGCCACCGCGTCAAAGCCGCTCGCCGTGCCATCAAACGGGTCGTCGTCACCACTGGCGTGATAACCGAAGACCTTGAAGCGCCGCCAATCGAAATCGATTGACGCTTCGGCCGCCAGCAGCCAAGCCCGAATGTTCGTCGGGCGTTGGGCAATCGGATTGTGGTCATCATGTCCAAGCGCAAGAAACGCATTGGTCGTTAGATTTACGCGGCCAAAGTGCCCATCGCCGCCAACACCGAGATAGTAAACATCGTAGTTGTGCGGGCGCTCATCGCCGATCGAAGCCGGGCGCTCAAGAAATCCGTTGTCGTTAAAAAACGGTTTACGATCCCCTTCGCGGTTTCGATTGTAGAGAAGCAGGGCCGAAGCTGTGAACCCCTTTCGAAGAAAGTCCTGGTAGTAAACGTTACCGACGAACACGTCGTCAGCGCGCTCGTTAAAAATGGTGTTCAGGCCAGAATTGGTGTCTTTCTCAAGCCGGTGAAACCAGGCCATGTTGTACTGCATCCGGTTTTCGAAAAAATTTCCGAACAACCGAACGCCGGGCTGCGAATCCTCATAGAGAAACCCGCGAAAGTCACTGATGAACTCCTGAATCCCAAAGCGCACAGAGTCGAAGTCGTAGTAGTGACTCTTGTTCCCCAAATGCCAATCCACGAGTAATTCTTGAATCGCAAAGTGAGCCGAGTTGCGCTGTGAACCGCGCTCGGGATCGATATTGAGCAAGCTACGTTCGCCAGCATCAACGTAGTTGTCGTTCACCACCACAGTGGCGCGCAATTCCCAGTCCGGCGGCCGAAACGTGGTGTCGCCCTTGAACAACACTCCCTCAAGAATTAGGTTCTGATTGAAGATCAGGAAATCGCCGGTCCCAAAGACATCGAGGTCGCCGGCATCGTCGGTTGATTGAATACCGCGGCCGACCGGGATGCTGCGCGATTCAACCAGAGTGTCCCAAACCAAGCCAAGTTCCAGAAACAGATCTTTGCCATCAATCGGTCGATCGCCCTTCAACGTGTTCTGGTTGTAGGGATCGTACCATCGCTCGTGAACACCAACGCTTTCGATGATCCGCCAGCGATCCGGAATAGAGATGAAGTCGGGAGGAGTTCCGGCCGGCGCGGTAGTTGGGACACGACGGTTCAGGCGGGTGTCGCCATCGTGGCCCGGCCTGCGACGTCGAACGGGCTGGGGTGCATTCTCGGCCCCGGGCGTATGAATCGCGGGGTCGGTCGCGTCTTGTCCGACGGCTTCAACAACGAGCAACGGCGCGCCCAAAAACGAAACCGCGACTAGAAACGCGGCCAGCACCGTCAAAGTCCGCTGCCTACAACCCATCGCAGGCCCCCTGCGCGTCGCTGTCGATAAACGGTTTCGGGGGGCAGTTTACGAAGCGAAGATGAGCACCGTTGACGCTGATGTTGTCGGCACGAATTTCGGGGGGTGCGTTACTGAAGGTGCCCCTTTCCTTACCCGCACGGTCCACCGCGAGGAAGGCGATGAGATCATCTTGATCCACACCATCACCGGATACGCCCATGCCGCCGATCAATGTCGTGCCACGATAGATGGGCACGCTGCCCGGGAAAATCTGAATTCCATTGGGAAGTCGATCAACTCCCGTACACGACGTCCGTGCATTTCCGTTACAAAGCACGTCAGCGATGCCGCCAAAGACAAGGTCCAGCTGCAAGCCCGTGCGGAACGGGCTCCAAGAGTCAAAATCGTACGAAAACGGCCCACTCGAATTTCCGTTCACTCCGTCGGGAAAGAACGGGCGCGACAGATTTCCACCTGAGCGGTCGGCAAAGGCGACGCCGCCGGTCAAGACTTCATCTGCGGTGATAGGACGGCCGTCGAACAGAGCTTTCTCCGTGAGAAACGTTTCGGCTCGCTGGGCAAAATCTGCGACCGCACCGCCGGCTCCATCGAGATCGGCGCGAGCACCGGCCGAAGAAAAGAATGTCGCCGTACGCGCTTTCTGTAGCGCAACGTCCATTCCGAACATCGGCGCATCACGCGAGCGCACGACACCAAGCACTTCGCCCTCAGTACCAACAACGACCATTGATACTTGAGCGGGGCTGCCGAGTGGACGTCGAATCTGTGCTCGCGTACGAGCAACGATGGTCAGGGCGTGGCGTAAGATCGCTCGCACGTCGTCGGCTTCCAACTCGTCGCCGTCACGTGGGGCGAACCGCTCATCGCCATCGCCATCAACCAGAACAACAGCAGGGATTCCTTCGAAATCTATATTCAGGAGGCCCGAAGCAGCAGTTCCAACGACTTCGCCGTCGCGAATTTCGTCACACGAAGCCGCACCATCGAACCCCGAAATGCCGGAAACAAATGTTCCGTTTAGTGCGTCGCAACTCACGGGCTCAGCGTTCGATATACCCGTGTCGTCAATGTAGCGCGCGAATTTTCCATCGAGAGCGATGCGGTTGGCTCGTCGGTTCGATGGAGCCTCGAAGCCCACAGCAGCGGCAACGGCAATCCGCTCCTCGAGATGGACATCAACATCGGCGATCGATGGATCGAGTCCATACACACCTTCGATGGTTCCGTCGCACAAGCCGCTACCGGATTCGTCGGCCAAGCAGTCATCGGCATCGCGCAGGGTGCAAGCCGCGCAGCCAGCCAAAGCAGCGCAACCGATCTCCACACCTACACCACCCACCGGAACGCGGCCTTGGCGGCCTGCCCCAGCACTGTCCTTGTATAGAGGGATGCCCCCGGGGTCGGCTGACAAGCCAAGCGGCATCGCGTGCGGCCCCGTGCGATCGTCGGGTTCGTCGGCGTTAAAGAGATTAACGAAGTCTCCACAAACCAACTGACTGAACTGCACCCCGAACAGCGGGCCACCGGGACGACCTCGCTCACCGGGATTGAAGTTTTCCTGAATGATCTGCGACGCGGTACGAGTCGTGAAAGCGTTTCCTTGGCTGGAAAGATAGGCTCCGGTGCCAGCCTTCGATATGGCGGCCAGCCCCGTGGGGACGACCAACTCTTCAAGCCCACCCTGCACGCCGCGTCCACTGGTAATCACCGTGCTGGCTGCCGCACCGTCCATGGCGAAGGTCGCCAAGACATTTCCAACGCGGTCGACTACGGAAATGGTAGCTGCCACCCCGAGTGATTCCGCCTCTGCTACTGCGCGCGCGACAACCTCACGAACGTCGGCAGCAGTCAGCGAGCGTTGCTCACAAGACCCATCACATCCGGTGTCCGAGCCAGCCTCACCGCCAGCACCGCCGCCACAAGCGGAGGCGAAAAGAACCAACGCGACTGTAACGACCCACCCGCGGACGAAACGGGTCACGACGGACCTCCGGGTTTGGAGTTCCCCGCCAATTCAACGCGGGCAGGAGAATCTGATTCGTGGTGATAGTCGTGACAGGACTGGCATGGCGACGAAACGCGCCCCAAGGTTGGGGTCGCCCCGGTATGACAACCGCGACAAACGCCAATGCCCGGCATCATTACGAGATCGGCACTGTCAGCCTTGGTAGCGGCGTGGCAAAGGTTACAGTCGGCCGCACGATGCGGCCGATGTGAGAACTCGGTTCGCGGCAGCCATCGCGTCGCCCCTTCAAACGGACCCACGCGTACAGGTTCAACCGTGATGCGATCGTCGTCGGAATGCAGCACATGGCACTGCTGGCAAATTCCTTCTTCACCCAACAGCCGCTGTTCGGCGCCGGCGGCACGCTCACCGATCCAACGAGCCGTAGCAGGGTTCGGATCTACGAGAACTTCGCGCCCAGGACGCCGACGCTCCGAGACGACCACCAAGTCGGCCTCACCGCGGGCGGCACGGGCAGCATAGTACTCAAAGAGTTCGCGCCGCACGAGTTCAGGGTCACGGTGCGCAACTTCACGGGTTGGCTCGGCAACGTCGAAGGCTAGCGCGTGGCAATCGCTGCATCGCTCTTCGAAGGTCATGCCCTGCATCGTCACTTCGGCATCATCGGCACTGTGACAAATAGCGCACTCAAGTTGTATCGGACCGTCGGGTCCACGCAGGTCGGAAACCAAGTGTTTGGAGTGAGGAAAACGCAACCCTGAACCTGGAACGCTTACGAACAGCGCCGCCGAAGCGCGGACGCTGGCTTCACCCACATCATCGCGAAGCTGCGGATGATCGCCAGGAGCTCCTGGTACGGTGAGACGGAACTGGGCGTGTCCGTCTCCGAAATCGCCGACAGCCTGCAAATCTGCATCCGGGAACCGACTCTGTGGCGCGGCGTGACACTCAAGACATCCAGCGTCGTCGTCTGCGGCAGCCAACAGCGCCGCGTCACCACGATGCTCGTGATGGCACTGTGTGCACGCCGCTTTGGCGTCGCCACTCTCCCACACATCCGCGGCGAAATGATCGCCTTCATCGGCATGACAAGTCGCACATGCTTCGTCAGTCACAGCCTCAAAGGGCGCGAGGTGGCAGGTCCGGCAACGATCGGCGAAATGGCGATGCGGACTTGAAACCGGGCCGGAAGACCAACTCGTACTGGCCCAACTTTCCCAACGCTCGGGCGACGCATCGCCAGGCTTATACACTTCGCTCGCTGGGCCACGTGCCGCTAACAACGGAGCAACAAGAAACAATCCCAAAACACCGATGACCATCCCCCATGCTAAGGGGCGACGGGCGAAGAGACCGCGCTCAATGCCCAATTTTGTACGCTCAGAGAGATCTGACGTGCCGAGCATCGCAGACTGCACCACATCAATGTCAACGGTAAGATCGGCGACTTGGTCATCAGTAGCGGGAACCACACGCAACTCATGATGCCCAACACGAATGACATCACCGGGTTGTAAACTTCGCCCGCTGGCCACGCGGCCATTGACGCGAACCGCATCACCATCAACCGTCTCCACCCACAGCTTGCCATCCTGCAGGTGCATGACCGCATGATGCAGGGCAACGACAAGTTCGGGCAGAAAGACAACGCTCTCGCTCGATCGGCCGATCGTAATAGATTCTACGTCGACGAGCTCCTCGCGCATTGCACGAGTGCCCCCGCCTACATCGGTAAAGTGTCGAAGACGCAGCCGCACAACAGCCTCAAGCGTAGTAGAACACGGCGACAACGTGCGCAGCGACGGCCGCGACGGTCCCCAAGGCTAGTGGAACGTGGACGATCAACCACAAGTGCAAGAAGCCTTTGAGCTGCGCGTCTCGGCGCACACGTTTGAGAAGCGTGCGCTTCAATCGCAGCAGATCGACAACTTCAGCAACTTGGGTCCTGGCTTCTCCTTCATAGGCGGTCAAGCGTTCAGCGGTCAGTACCAACGCCTGCCGCGTTGCGCATTTCGGATCGTCACCCGAAAGCTGCCGCCAAAGGCTGCCCCCGATAAAGGTTTTCTCGATTGATGATTGCACCGCTTTCGCAATCTCGTCGGGAAGCGACGAAGCCATCAAGCGACACTCGCTGTCGAGTTCGGCGATTCGCTCAAGTAACGTGGCGAGTTTTTCCCCCGGCCGATTCGCCGTCATTTCAGCGGGAATTCCCCCGTACAGCGAAACACCAACGATTCCCGACAAAATCGTCAGGACCAGAACCACGTAGGCGAACGTGTGAAGGTTTTGCCCAAACTCGAAACCGCTATGCAGAGGCACCCAGACGATGAGGAGTAGCCCCAGGTACACATGCGCCGAAAGCCATCCGACCAACGGGGCGCCTGAAGCGGCATAGGAACGCTTGCGCACTCCGAACCAGGTCAACCACACGACCAACAGGCCGCACAGGGTCCCCATCGTCAATCCGTAAACGGTGCCCCCGTTGTGAGACGTCGCGGGCTCAAAGACGACGTAAGCGACAAGCGACAAAACGAGACCCGCAACCGCCGCCTTTAGGTAGCGGAAGTTTCGCCAGGTCCAGAAAGATTCGTGCAGCCCCACAACTCAGCCTTCCTTCTCGAGCAACTTGTCGATGTACGCTTTCGGATTGACGCGAAGAATCGCTCCCGTTGGACATGAGGCAACACACGCCGCCCGAGCCAAGCCCCCGCGCCGTGCTGGAAGCTTCATACAAAGGTCACACTTCACCGCCAACTTGGGATCCGCTGGCGGTGCACCCTCTTCCTGCGTGGGTGCTGGATCTACAACCGCGCGACGATCACCGAAAAGAAGTCTCCAGAGCGCGCTACGGGGCTTTCGCTTGTCCACCTTTGCCATCTGGATGACGCCATAGGGACAGTTAGCAGCGCAGTTTCCACAACCGATACAATTGTCGAGGATGTAAACCTCGCCATTGGGATGGCGACGAAGGGCATCCGGCGGACAATCCGTCATGCACTTCGGGTTCTCACAATGGCGACACGACGTCGGGATGTGAGACGTCCCGAAAGTCGGTCCGGCTTCGCGGTCTAAGCGAGAAACACCACCGTGCGTTTCGGCACACGCGGTTTCGCAGTTGTCGCAACGAACGCAGAGTGCTTCATCGATCAGAAGAATGTCGGTCGCTTCGCCAGCTCCCGCGTTCACAAGGAAGTCCACAAGCTTGCTGCTACGGTGCTCTTCCGAGCGCTTTGCATTCGCGACTAGCCGTTGCCCCTCAAGAGTTTTGAGTTCTCGGCGCAGCTCAGGGTGTGCATCGGCGAACGTCGCAATGTCATCGGCAGGAATGCGAATCGTTTCGGTGAAAATGGTCGAGGTGACCGTCGCGCTGCGCAGTCCCTCCGGTGCGAAAAGCGCCATTTCGCCGACAATGTTTCCGGCTGGCAGATAGGCAAGAACTTGAGTGTCGCCTGCCCGCTTGCGTGACACCGTAACCGAGCCACGCCGAATCAGGTGCAACCCGTCGGAGGGGTCCCCCTCCGAAAACAGCACATCGCCTTGACGAAACGTTTCGATCACCGCCGAAGCAGCGAGATTTTGAAGGTCAGCTACGGGAGTTTCAGGAGCGAGCGAAGTCTGCAGCTTCCGCAAGATGAACACTTCATCGATAACCCGGCGCACGCGTTTGACCGAGTTCATCAGCTTGATCATCGCCAAGCGCGGGATCTCGATCAGTATCGCATCGCGTCTCGCGACTACCGTCGCAGATCGTCGCCGCCCCGAGAGCAGACTCATCTCGCCAAAGAACTGGCCGGTCGGAATCGGAAATCGTAGCGCGTTGGCGTCGTTAGCATCGCCGTAGGTGGTGTCGGAGTCAGAGTCGGACGCTGGCGCGATAACTTCGACAGAACCAGCCAGGATCGCGTAAACGCTGGTGCTGAAATCGTTGCGTTCGTAGATCACTTCGCCATCACCGGGCCGGTGAATCGTAGACTCGACTAGAAACTCACGAAGCTGAATTCGCGTCACCCCGTCGAGCAACGCGATGGTTGACTGGATCCACTCCAAAACGTCATCGACGCCGCGGTCCAGCCCCACAAACTTCGCGGCCAGCAACGCCTCGTCGGCGGGAGTTACCGGCTCGCCTACGATGTGCTCGACGACCTCCCAACCTTGGTTCATGCAGTGCTTGATCAGCGGATAACCCGCGATCGCGCCAATCAGATAGATGCCGGGGACGTTGGTTTCGTAGCGTTCAGAAACTTGCGGGACAGCGGCCGGGTCGTTGGAAGGGAATTCGACCCCTAAACCTTCCAGAAACTTGCGGGGCGGGATCGCACCGAGGCGTCCGATCAGAAGATTGCAGGAAACCGGCAGCGCACCATCGGGCGTTTCCAGAACGACTTCACTGTCGCCAATCTCACGAACCGAGGCCTGAGTATGGTGCTGAATCTTTCCTTGCTTGATCGCCGCTTCGATTAACGCTCGGTTGCGAGGCTTGGCGCGAGCAAACTCTTCACGGCGGTTCACGATCCCCACCGAGTTGTTTTCGGAAAGCGCCAGCGCGTTTTCGATTCCCGCGTCGCCAACACCGACCACGAGGACATGCTTCCCCTGGTGTTCGGCCGGATCGTCGAGTTGGTAAGTGACATGCTCACGCTCAGCGCCGGGCACTTCAAACTTTCGCAGATTGCCTTGCAGGCCGATTGCCAAAACTAGGCTGCGGCCTCGGATTTTCTGCCCATTTTTCAGGCTGAGCCGGAAATCGCCGGCTTCGCCTTCGATGGTGACGACTTCGTACTGGGGCCCGCACAACAGATTCGTGCCGACCGCCTCGGTACCGCGTTGCCAGGCATCGAGAATCGCTTCGCGCGAGCCAGCCTTGAAATCAAGGGCAAGCTCTTCGCGCAGGGCCAGGGCCGGCGGCTCGTCCATGACGAACTTGCCTTTCTGGTAGAGGGAAATCGTGTTGGCGAGTGCGCCACGCTCAAGAACAACGTGCGCAAGACCGCGGGAAGCGGCTCGACTGCCAGCGGCCAGCCCGCCAGGGCCACCACCGATCACAACGACATCTAGAAGTTCGTCTTCGCGTAGCGTCATCTAGTCAGTCTCTCGTCGAAGAGACTTAGATCGTCAGCCTCGACGCAAGGACCATACGGGGCGCGCTCAACTCAGGGAAGGCGTAAAACGCCCTGGAGTCGGTTTAGTAACAGAAAAACACGGTCGCGCTGATCGACCGCCCAAACCATCGGCCTGCCTAACCCGAGTTACGCTGGTGTCGCGCTTGACCGCAGGCGTGCCGCCGCAAAAGTACCGACTGCCAGAAACACCAACACAGCCTGGGCCGACAAGCCTACTGAGTCAGGATAGAGCCCAAGCCAGGAGATGCCATTGAATCCCAGGGGATAGCTGGCGATCGCCCCCGCTTCGCGCAACGCCGCCAACCCTTCTCCGACAAACATCACACACAAGGCATAGAGAAGAACGCCTGAGGTAGAGAAAAGTGGCCCGAGGGGCAAGCGCTTCCCTGCTTTGAAAATGATCAAGGAGACCGTCGCCACGACGACCGCTCCGGCAGCAATCCCGGCGAAAACCGAACCACGACCTTGAACCGGAACGTCCAAAAGCAACGCTTGGTAGAACAGCGTTGTTTCGAACACTTCGCGGTATACCGCCAGAAACGACAGCCCGGCCAACGCGAACATCCGGTTCCCCGATAGGTGATCGGCTAGGCGTTCGCGGAGATACCGCAGCCAGTGCTCACTTTCGACTTTCGAAACAAACCAATGCGCCACCGAAAAAAGCACCGCAGCGGCGATCAAAGCGATGATGCCTTCAAGCATCTCTCGACTGCGGCCACTGACCTCGATGATGGTTGAAGCGGCCACCCACGTCCCGGCCCCCGCAACCAGGGCCGCGATCCATGCAGCATGAACCCAGCGCCGAGCGTCATCGCGTCCGAGGCGCGAAAGCACGGTCAACAGCAGCGACACGAGCAGAACACCCTCGAGGCCTTCTCTGACCAGAATTACGAAACTCGCGAAGAACAACCCCGCGTCGTTCCCGCTTACCGTTCGAGACGCAAGCGCGACGTCGGCGCGGTCAATCAACGTTCTCAACCGATCGATCTCTCGAAGACCTTCGTTGCGATCTCCGACCCGGGCCAGACTACGCAATCGGGAAAACGAGGCTTCCGCAGCTCGCGTCAAATCGATATCAACCGCCGATAAAGGAGCTTCTAACGCTTCAAAGCCGTCTAGATAGGCATCCAGAACTGCACCATGAGCGGCCGTGAAATCGCCATCACCCAACGCACGCCGTGCCACTGCCAAACGCGTACGCACGGCCGCCAAAGGGCTGTCGGCTGTTGCAGTGGCAGGGGCGGTCGCGCGAAGCCACGTCACCACAGCGGGACGATCGACCGCAGGAATGCCATGCGCCGCCAAATCGTTTCCAAGACCACTGTCGGAGGATGTGGCAAGCAACGCCAAAGTTGGCCGCAAATCGGGGGGCAAGTTTTCAGGAGCGGCGGCATTCGGAACCGCGCCGCCGTGACCAAGCGCCAGCACATAGAACGCGATGTCCCAACGTTGATCAGCGCTCAGAACATCGAACGACGGCATCTCAGTCCCGTCGATCCCGAATGTGATGTTGTTGAAGACCCGAAATGGCGACAACCCGGCGAGCAGTGCGGGGTCTCGGAAACGAGCGGGTGGGACTTCAAAATCGGCGGACGTCGGCGTGTCACCGTTGCCGTCCAGCGCATGACATTTCGCGCAATTGTCTTCGTAGAGTTGTTGCCCGCGCCCGAGGTCCGGACCGTGATCGGGCGTTTGCACGAGTCCAAACCGGTCAACGAGTAAGCGACGCGCTGTGCGCGCATGGTGGGTAACCAATTCAGGATCAGCTTTTTCGGCAACTGCCGCTGCCAAAGAGCGGGCCGCTGCAATGGCGAGCTCAGGAGCCGCGATACGGTTGAGCATCTCGGAGATCGAACCCGCGAATTCAATCTGTTCGGCGTACTCGAACTCGTTCGTGACCTCCCCGTTGGCAACGGCGCCCGGGTAGTCGGCAGCGATATAGTCCAGAAGTTGAACGGAGCGCGCAGCATCAGCGCCGACCTCAGCCGAGGAATCGAGCGATGAGACAGCTTGGCCCGGCCCGACCAGCAAAAGCGCAAAGACAGCAGCGCTCGCAACGCTGCGGATAGCGAGGCCGCCACAGGGCCAGCGAAAAAAATGAAGGGGGAATGACGTTGTAGTGCCCAAGGGTTCGGCCTCCGCCGCGCGCCTCAAAGGGCGCTCTCGCCGCGACAGTGGCGATTTTGACAATCATTGTCAAAATGCCAGGTGCATTAGACAGGTACATCCGGGTTGGTGAACGGGCCGATTCGCACACTCCAAACACCATGCTAAGGCTCAGCCGTGCGCAGCCGCCAGGAGAATGTTTCATGACCACCAGTGTCGGCCCACGCACCCTGCCCTCGAGCAACGAAGAACTTCTCGACGTCTACCGACGCGTGCGTGCGCATTCGTTGGCCCTTGCGGCCCCACTGTCAGCTGAAGACGCGGCCATCCAATCGATGCCCGACGCGTCTCCAACCAAATGGCACCTTGCCCACACGACCTGGTTTTTCGAAACCTTTGTGTTGCTGGAACACCATACCAATTTTCAATGCTTTCATGAGCATTTTGGCCATTTGTTCAACTCTTACTACAACTCTGTCGGGAGCATGTTCGCCAGACCCAACCGTGGCCTTCTGTCGCGACCGAGCCTGCCCGAGGTCCTCGATTACCGGGCCGCAATCGATGCAGCCATGGAATCCCTCCTTGCTGAACGATCCGACGAACTCCGTGACCTCGTCGTGCTGGGACTCAACCACGAGCAACAGCATCAAGAGCTACTGCTGACCGACTTCAAGCACGTGTTGTCTCTCAATCCGCTGCGGCCCGTTTATCGCACCGATGCGGCCCGCCCGGCTCCACTTCCACACGATGCTCCACACGATGCTCCGCACGATGTTCCGCTAGATGCTCCGCTAGATGCAGACACTGAGCGCACATGGCTCGCCGTCGATGAAGGTCTGCACTGGATCGGCCACGACGGCACCGGGTTCGCGTTCGACAACGAAGGCCCGCGGCACCGAGTGTTTCTGGAAGCCTGTGAGGTGGCGGCGACGCCGGTAACCAACGGCGAATACACCTTGTTCATTGATGACGGCGGCTACCAGAACCCACTGCTGTGGCTCTCTGACGGGTGGGCCTGCAGTAGCGACCTTGGATGGTCTGCCCCGATGTACTGGGAACGCCAAAACGACGAGTGGTTTGAGTTTACCCTCGGTGGACTACGCGCGGTCGACCCCAGTGCGCCGGTCACCCACCTCAGCCACTACGAGGCCGACGCCTTTGCCACGTGGTCCCGTGCGAGACTGCCTTCAGAGGCGGAATGGGAAACCGTAGCGAACCAACAAACGCGCGAAGGGAACTTCGTTGAAGACCAACGGTTCCATCCTGCCAAAACCGCCTCTGGTTGGTTCGGCAACACCTGGGAATGGACGGCGAGTCCGTACGTCGCCTATCCAGGGTTCGAAGCCGCCTCCGGTGCCCTCGGCGAGTACAACGGGAAGTTCATGGCGAACCAGATGGTGTTGCGTGGGGGCTCTTGCGCGACCTCACGAGACCACGTGCGCGCGACCTATCGAAACTTTTTTCCGGCCCATACCCGATGGCAATTTTCAGGACTGAGATTGGCGCGAAACACGCGCTGAGATTCAACCCGGCGCTTAAGCCAAAACGGCTTCCTTCGAATCGTTCGCGACCAATGGTTCAAAGCGCTCTCTAAACGCCTCCGGAGTCAGACCTGCAACGGCGGCCAACTCACTGAGCCGGCCACTATCGGAAAAATCAGCCGCTGCCAGTCGAATCATGTAGCTGCGAGCGATGCGGTAGCGCGCCGAATTCACATCGACAAGTCGAACCGCCGTGCGACCGGTTTTCGGGTCGATCATTTCGGAGAACGGCACGGCCACGAATTGGCCTCCCTGAATTGTAACCATGGCGTCGCTGCCACCATCCAGAAGATGCTGTGCCGCACAAAACCCAAGATCTCGCGTGTACTCCATGTCTGCCGGGATCGGATCCGCAGAACGCAACTCGTAACCGATATCCTTCGAAACCAACGTGACCTTGTGACCGAGTTCAGCCAAACGCTCTTGTACCGCGTCTTTGAGAACACGCCCGATTTCGATTTCGGCAATTCGGACATGCCCGTGTTCATCGCGCTCGGCACCAATCAGGTCTTCCAAGTCAGCAGGGTCGATCGCCAACGCAACACCTTCTGCCACAACCGCTACTCCGTGGCGCCGCCCGTGCGCGATACGCTTGAGTACGGCACCAACCAGAATGTCGGCAAGCGTTGCCAAAGGTAACTTTTCGTCGGGGAATTCTTCCGGAATCAGCGTCAACGTGGCGCCAACGGATTTGCCGATCCCAAGCGCCAAGTGACCAGCCTTGCGACCCATGGCCACAACCACATACCAACGGCTCGTCGTCGCGGCATCGACCATCAGATTTTCGATGATCTGGGCACCGAGATGACGAGCTGTCTGGAATCCGAACGTGTCGATATTCGGGGGAAGGACAAGATCGTTATCGATGGTCTTCGGCACATGCACGACCTTGATGCGACCGGCCGCTGCCTCGGCAAGCTTCATCGCGGAGAACGCCGTGTCGTCTCCGCCGATGGTGATGAGCCCGTCTACGCCTAGCTCCAACAAAGCGCCGACGGCACGATTCATAGCCGCACTATCTTTGGTCGGGTTGGCTCGTGAGGTTCCGAGAATCGATCCGCCGCGAAAATGAACGCGGCTTACGTCGTCGATGCTCAAACGACGAACGGTGTCGGTTCCGCCGGCCATAATGTCGGCAAAGCCGCTCGGAACACCGAGCACTTCAACTCCCGCCAACTCGCAGCGAATGGTCGCGGTACCAATCACACAATTGATGCCAGGTGCAGGCCCGCCGCCCACCAAAATCGCTACCTTCTTAAGGGTATTCATCGCTTTTCCCTTTCACGGCTGTCGTACAGACGAGTTCTTGCCAAAAGAAGGTCTTGGGGATGACCGCTCGGTTCCCCTTTTCGTGCGCCTGCACCGACATCTTTCACAACGAAATAGAAATACTAGCGACCGCGGAAACGCGGCGGCCGTTTTTCCGACAGAGCCGCCAATGCTTCGCGATGGTCGTCGCTCTTAAACGTCACGATCTCCAACGCGGTCGAAACGTCGAACGCTGTATTGAGGGCATCTTTGAGTAGCTTGTTCACCGCTTGCTTGGTGTAACGCAAAGCCAACGGCGCGCCGGCGGCGAGTCGTTCGGCGAATCGCATTGCGGTGACGTCGAGTTCGTCGTCAGGCACAACGTGATTGACAAGCCCAATGCGCTCAGCTTCACGAGCCGGCACGGGATCGCCCGTAAGCAAGTACTCTTTGGCGCGTGCCGGCCCAATGGCTAACGGCCAAATGGCAACGCCTCCATCGCCAGCCACAATTCCAACGCGTACGTGTGGGTCGCCGATGCTCGCCGACTCGGCGACGAAGATCACATCACACAACAACGCGATCGACGCTCCCAAACCCATCGCATGGCCGTTGACTGCAGCGACAATCGGAATTTCGACATCCAGAAGATCCCAGATCAGCTGCTTGGCGTCGCGACGAAGTGCCTCAACCTTGAGCGGGTCGGCGAGTTCAGGGAACCACGAGAAATCACCTCCGGCGCTGAACGCCCGGTCGCGTCCCGTAAGTAGAATCGCACGGGCACGATCTTCCTGCCGGAGTTCCCGAAACAGCACCGTGAGATCGCGGTGAAGATCGGCATCGATCGCGTTGAGAGCACTGCCCGGGCGATCGATCACCACACGCAGAACGTCTCCGACATAGGTGAGTTCCAGATTCTTGAATGAAGTTTCGGTGGTTTCGCCCATTGGAATGCTACCTGGCAAGCCGCGACCAATCGCAGCGGAGGCGAATATAGCGCGCACCCGATGTCGGCAACAGGTCCAAGAGCCGAAGGCGAAATGCCGACGCAGAGTTGAAAGCTAGCGCAGCGCGGTCAGCGAATTGATTTAGGGATGGGATTTGCCGCGCCAGCCGGTGGCCCGACCCGCGCATCGCTCGACCAGAACCCCGTCTGGTAGTGCCAACCGCCTTTCTCATCGTCGCGCCAGATCACAAAATAGCGACCAGCGTCGGAGCGGCGGCCGGCTGGCTCCTCATCTTCGAACATCACGGCATACGTGCCAATTTCGTAGGCCACCTCGCCCATCGTCACAACTTCGAGAGTGCTCAGGCGCAGATCGCGCATGCCCAGGCCCCGTTGCGTGGCGAAGTACTCGACGATGCTCGCCCGGTCTTCGAGGATCACGTCAGAAGGTGGAAAAAGGTTGGCATTGACGGTGAAGATACTCGACATTGCACGAGTATCGCCATTTCTGTAGGCATCCATCCAAGTGGCGTTGGCAGCCTCGATCGATCGGCGGACGGCGGACGCATCGCGCGGCTCCCCCGAGGCCCTTCCTTCAGCCAAGCCGGTAGAGACCGAGACCAGAAAGACCAGCCCCGCACACAACAACATCCCCGTCCTCTTCATATACAGCTTGTAGAAGCGCGGCTGGCGCCCGACCTCATCCGACACTGTACTCTGTCTAGCAAACGGCAGGAAGAGCCCCCAGCCACGCTCCTTGAACGCCCCAACAGGCGTGCACAAGCTGCAAGCCGTGAGCCGCCCCGTACTAAGCCTGATTCTGCCGATCCACGGCGTCGACCCCGAACAAGTGTTCGCCGCTGCACGCTCCGCCGAACGCGCAGAGCTCGGCGGCCTTTGGGTCCCCGACCACCTCCTGAACGCCGGTCACCCCACGAACGGCGTGCTCGAATGCTGGACGTTGTTGGCCGCACTCGCGGGTCGTACGGTCCGACTACCAATCGGCCCGTTGGTCTTGACCACCCCCTTTCGTCACCCGGTATTGGTCGCAAAGTCGGCAGCGACGTTGGCCAGTCTTGCGCCAGGCCGGCTTCGTCTGGGGTTGGGGTCGGGCGGAATGACCTACGCCAAGACCTGCCAACAATTCGGCTACCCAGAACTATCCCCGGGCGAGCGGGTCGCACACTGCCGTGAGACCGCAAAAGCTATTCGCACGTTGCTAGAGAAAGATCCCGGAACCTACCAAAATCAATACGTAAACGCGCAGGAAGTAAGAATCTGGCCACGGCCCGACCGGTGCCCACCCATCATCCTGGCAGCGCGTCGGCCCGGCATGCTTCGTGCGACGGCCGAGCTTGCGGACGGCTGGAACTGCCCACTCCCCCACGAACTCGCCGACGGCCTTAGCGCGCTGGAAGCCGCGGGGCGCCCACGTGACAGCATTCACGTCAGTGTCTTTTCCATTCTCGTTCTCGGACGCGACCGCGCCGAGGCCAGCGCGATGCTTAGTAAGGCGGGCAGAGCTGCGCAGTTGTTCGGCGACGTCGAACGCCACCACCTGTTCGGAGACCCGGCAGATGTAGCCGACCGCATACGAGCGCTGGCAGATGCGGGCGCCGACGAGGTCACACTAGACGTGCGCGGCGCTCCTGTGGATCAGATTGTCGACCGCCTCGCCCGCGAGGTGATTCCACTGTTGGGCAGCTAGACGATACGATGAGTGGCTCCTGTGGAATGACGAACTATCGCAGGCCATTGAGCCATCGCTAAAACGTCCCATCACAGGCGGCGTGCCCGGAAACGGCCGCGCAATCGATCCCTTGATTGAATGCGATCTCGGCCGACCGGCAAACAAGACAAACGGTCCGTGCTCGAAGACAATCGGATAGCTCGGCTTCGTCAGCGACACCATCGCAAACCGAAGCCAGCGTACCCGGCGCTCGCCCCTGATCGAGCTTACACTTGGACACCTTCTTACCAAGACGAGCCAACGCCTTGCCGAGGCGACTGGTCTCGCCAGTATCTATCGAACAATAGAACGGCTGCTCGCCTCCACGCGCGCACGCAGAAATCTGCTTGAAGCCCTTTCGCACCGACTGACCGAGCGTACGCGCCAACTTTAAGTTGCAACGCCTCTCATCGCGGTCGGTTGGTGTCATACGCGGCATTGCGAATGTGTCGCGCACGAAAAGATCGTGACCATGTAGCACGCAAACTGCGCAGGCCGCGAGGTCGTCGGGATCGGCGATCGCAGGCACCGCCACATCACAATCGTTCCATTCGACCGGGCACTGCGCAGGACCGAAATCGGCAATGTCGGACCCCTGCGAAAGCGCTTCGCGGCATTGCGAACCATCGGCCGCAACGAAGCCAAGCAATTCGTTCTCGTGAGCCACCGTGTGTGAATCCACGTCATTGCAATCAGGGTAGTGCCCGTTGCGAAGACAACGAGATAGCTGAGCAACCCGGCCGCGCTGCACTGCCTGGACCCCACGGGCTATCTGATCGTTACATCTGGCCGCGTCCGCCCCGGCGGGGATTGGCCGCGCGCAAATCAAAAGGATCGACAGGAGAAAACTGACTGCCAGCCAATAGGGGACGTGGTTGCGCATAGAAACCTCGGTTACGGGGTGCTGGGAACAGTAGGGTCCGCCAGCAACGGGCAGTTTCGCGTGCCGACTCGACCTTGTCGATAGGCTTCCACGCAGGGTCGGCTTTCTCCGCCAGCCGGAGACGGCTAAGACAGCCCGCTGGGCGCTGGCGCCCTGGAGGCAATGTGGCACTGAGTATTGGAATCGTCGGCCTCCCCAATGTGGGGAAATCGACTCTGTTTAACGCCCTGACCCGCGCGCAAAACGCGGAATCGGCGAACTATCCCTTCTGCACGATCGAACCGAACAACGCGATCGCACCAGTCCCGGACCCGCGCCTTGCCGAATTGGCGAGAATCGTCGATCCGCAGCGAGTACTACCGGCCACAGTGGCCTTCGTAGATATCGCTGGCTTGGTGCGCGGCGCCAGCACTGGTGAGGGACTTGGCAACCAGTTCCTCGCAAACATTCGGGAAACTGCGGCGATCTTACATGTCGTGCGCTGCTTCGACGACGACGATGTCACACACGTAGACGGGTCCGTCGATCCCGTTCGTGACGTCGAAACGATCGAAACCGAACTTTTGCTCGCCGACGTGCAAACGGTGGACACACGGGTTGAGAAATTGACCCGCAAGGCCAAGGGCGACAAGGAAGCCGCTGCAGAGCTGGACAAGGCCAAAGCCATCGCGGCCCACCTCGATAGCGGGCAACCAGCCGCATCCTTCGAACGCGAGGAGCCAACTACTCAGGCACTACTTGACGACATGGGCCTGCTTAGTGACAAACCGGTGATCTACTGTGCGAATGTCGATGAAGATTCGCTCGCGGAGGAAAATTCACACGTCGCTGCGCTACGCAAATGGGCAGAGCCACTCGGCCGCCCCGTTCTCCTGATCTCGGCGAAGATCGAAGCCGACTTGGTTGGACTGGACGACGAAGAGGCCCAGGAGTTCCTGGATTCTTACGGCGTCAAAGAAAGCGGAATCCAGCAGGTCATCCGCCGAAGCTACGAAACCTTGGGCTTGGTGAGCTATTTTACGGCCGGTGAAAAAGAAGTTCGCGCGTGGACAATTGAAAGCGGCTGGCGCGCGCCGCGAGCGGCAGCGGTGATTCACACCGATTTCGAAAAAGGTTTCATCCGAGCCGAGGTGATCTCGTTTGCGGACTATTCGCGCCTCGGTGGCGAAGCAGGCGCCAAAGAAGCCGGAGTATTTCGAGTCGAAGGCAAAGAATACGTCGTCCAAGATGGCGACGTCATGCATTTTCGGTTCAACGTCTAACAGGTCAACGACAATCCCGCCGCCTCGCTCCGATTGAGTTCAGCTTTCTCGGTCGGCGGCTGGCGGGCTCTTCTCTTCAGTGGCATCGTCGGCCGCCGGTTGGTCGGTTGCCGGCGCCGCGGCAGCAGCAGCCGGTTCACGAATTGGCTCCCCGCCTTCGTCAATTTCGATCAGACGGGTACCGCGAAAGGCAATAGCATTGTCGGTGGAAGGAGTTTCGCAAAGCGTGCGAGCTCCGCCAGCAAGGTGGTCGTAAACCGCCTTGTAGCTTTGGGTCATTCCCGCGAACAATTCCGCAGATTTCTGGAAATGTCCCGTCACTTCGCCCTTGTACTGTTCGTGTTCGGTCTTGAGCGCTTCGAGCTCTTGGGCCAAGCGCTTGGCCTCACGCCCGCCGGGCAATACGAACATCCCGAACAAAAGGCCGGTGACGACGCCACCCGCAAACAAGATCACGCCCACACCGGGGACAGCCGCTAACATCAAATCCATAACTTTCCTCTCCAACTTGCCGTGTTCAACTTGCTTCTCGCGGCGCGCCAGGCGCAACCGGCAGTACCCTACACGGGGCAATCTTCGTCCGCGACACGCGCCCGCCACTCGCACAGGCGTCACCCACAGACCCTTGACTCTGTGTGACTTTCATCAATACCGTCAACTTCATGGGCTTCCCTGACACTCAACAACTGGCCGAGCCAGGTGGCAAGAGAGAGCGTACGAAAATTCGCAATCGCAGCGCGATTTTGACCGCTGCACGCCGCATCTTCGCAACTCAGGGATACGAAGCCGCAACCGTTCGCGACATCGTGCGCGGCACCGACCTAGCCGTTGGGACGTTCTACCAATATTTTCGAGACAAAGACGACGTCTTCACGGCCGTCGCCGACGAAACCTTGGCCGAAATCCGTGCTCGGCTGCGCACCGTGCGCCGAGACCGATCGCTAACCTTGCCGGAACGCATTTACGAGGGCTACCGCGCCTTTTTCTTTTTCGTGGTTGAGGAACGTCCGCTCTACGAAGTGCTGGACCGCAACATCGTCGCCCTGGCTAGCGACGCTGCCACCGAGACCCAACTACTCGCGCTTCAAGAGATTCGCGAAGACCTAATGCCCGATTTCAGCGAAGATCCAGGGGCGAAGCAGGATGAGGATTTCCTCGCCGCCGCGTTCATGGGAACCGGCATGACAGTGGCCCGCGCAATGCTGACCCGCGACAACCCCGACCCCGTTGAAGCTGCGAATTTTTGCACGCGGTTCGTTCTCGCTGGATTCGAAGAAATGAAACAGCCCAGCGCAACGAGTTAAAGTAGACGAACGACCGCGATCATGCGGACTCTGCGTCAGCCGCGACTGGGGCCAATGCCACCAGCTCCTCGAACGCATCTTTAATGTCGTTGACGAAATCCGAAAGATCGGGAACTCGATCCCAGTCCGCGTTAAAGCCCCAACACAGAAGCCCATCGTAGCTAAACAGCGCGATGCCAAGCCCGGTGCCTTCCATGAGTGGGACCTGGCCGTAGTTCTCGCAAAGGCGAGCGCCGAGCATGTACAACGGGAGCTGAGGCCCCGGAACGTTGGTGACGATCATGTTCATTGGCAACATGCGCGGAATCACCCGTGCCCCCAGCGAAAGAAACGTTGACGGCGTCCATTCGCCTAAACTCATGATGGTTTCGGCGCCAAGCGCGCTGTGTTTCCTTTTAAGGTCGGCAGTCACGGTGCCGATCTGTCGAATCCGAAGCAGCGGGTCAGGCTCCTCCAACGGAAGCGGGATGAGCCAAGTTGAGACCCGGTTGCCAAGCGACCCGTGCTCCTCTTCGGAACGTACGCTGACCGGTGCCGCGACGACGAAATCCTGGCCATCCAGCGTTACCTGATGACGAGCGAAGTAGCGTACGAGCGCGCCGCTTACGATCGTCAAAACCAGATCGTTCAACGAGCCGCCAAGTTGTTTCTTGATCCGCCGCATTTCGGCAACGCTCATCGTGGTCCACTCGAATCGACGATGCGGACCAATCTGGCCGCTCAACGGCGTGTCAGCAACTCCCCCAGCACCACTGCCTACGGCTTCGCCCACCGCACGTAGACGCGTGCGCAACTCAGACTCATCATCAAGTGCCGCCCGCACGACTTCGCCTGCATTGCGTGCCAACCACATCGGGCCGCCAACCCAGCGCAGGGCGGCGTCACGCACCAGATCGAGGTCGCTCGGCTGCCGCCGTGGTTGCCAAGCTACTACCGGCGAAAGCGGCTCATCGGGGTCCGGGGAGAGCAGCACTCGCATAAGTTCGACCCCAGACATTCCGTCGATCATGCAATGATGAACCTTCGTGATGAGCGAGAAGCGATCCCCACCGTCCAGCCCTTCAACCACCCACATCTCCCAAAGCGGCTTCGAACGATCCAACTTCTGGGCCATGATGCGTGCGGCCATGCCCTTGAGCTGCGATTCATCGCCGGGCTTCGGCAAACACGTGTGCCGAACGTGGTACTCTAGGTTGAAATGTCGATCATCAACCCACACCGGGTGCTGCTCGAAGGGGATGTATCGAATAATCTGCCGGTAGCGGGGGATAAGATGGAGGCGCGACGCGACGTAGTCGCGCACGCGATCGATGTCGATACCGCCATCGGCGTTACGCAAACCACCAGACTTGAACGTGGCGATACCGGAGACGTGCAGATGCGCAGACGAAGTCTCGAACGCTAGGAAAGTGTTGTCTTGAAAACTCAGCCGATCGTAATAAGTGCGAGCCATGAGCCTCTCCTGGCCAGCACCGGTTCTAGTCGAAACCGAACGCTGGTCGCCTGCCTTCCCTCGACGGCGGTTCTAACCCTTCGCCCGTGGTTCGTAAACCACCATCGACAGGAACCTTCGCTGCGAACTCGATGAACACCCCTATTCCTGGCACCGGCCCACGCGGTCGCTATGCACCCTCCCCCACGGGCCTGACACATTTGGGCAATGCGCGAACCGCACTCATCGCATGGCTATCTGTGAGAAATCGTGGCGGCTCGTTCGTGTGGCGCCTTGAAGATCTCGACACGCCGCGAACCATAGCTGGCACGGCCGAAGCCGCCGCGGAAGACCTTTCCTGGTTGGGCCTGGACTGGGATGAAGGCGGCGGCTTGCCCGGAGACTGTGGCCCCTATGAGCAATCGGCGAGAGGGAACATCTACGACACTGCGCTAGCTCGGTTGGCGGGCCGCGGCGTTACATTTCCGTGCAAACGGTCGCGTCGCGACCTGGCGGCAGCAGCCTCCGCCCCGCAAACTAGCCACGGTTCGTCGCCGTACCCCGCCGCATTTCGCCCCAAAGACCTCGCAGGCGACTGGTATCCGCGACTACGTTCAATGGAACAACCGGATGCGGCCGTGCGGTTTCGGGTCGAACCGGGCGTAGTTCGGTTCAACGACGCTGTCTACGGCGAGATTTCCGAATCGGTTGCAGAAGCAGTCGGCGATTTCGTTCTAAAACGCCGCGACGGGCTTTACGCGTACCAACTGGCAGTGGTGGTCGATGATCTACAGATGGGCATCAATGAAGTCGTAAGAGGGCGCGATCTTCTCGAGTCCACCGCTCGCCAAATAGTACTGATCCGTGCGCTTGGTGGGAAGGTCCCCGCCTATGCCCACGTGCCACTTCTGCTCGCCACCGACGGGGAGAAGCTATCCAAGCGCAACCACGCACTGACGCTTCGCTCGTTGCGAACAAGCGGCGTGGCACCCGAACAAGTTGTAGGATGGCTGGCGGCGTCTTGCGGGTTGTTGCCAACCGCGAAAGCCTGTTCCGCAGGCGAATTGATTGAGTCGTTCAATTGGAATCGCATGGCGCGAAACGATCAGACAACGCCAGATGACGTGACTGATCGTATTCGCGCGCTGCGGTGAAGAAAGGAACGAGAGCTTAGTCTAACATCGCGTGTTCGGCGAGTTACGCCGCCGCTCGACGCTCCCGCCAAGGCTTCCAATAGTACGACTCCCAACCCTTTTCGACATTGTCGAAATCGTCATCTGGGATCCCGACTTGCACGAGATCTAGCTGGGTCTCACTTCCAACGGCCGTCAACGTGATGATCAGCACCGAATCACCATCGCCAGGCTTCCAGCCCATCGACCGCCAGGTCTGTACGATCATTCGTTTCGGCGCAGTGTGCAGGATTCGACCCGACACTTGGTCGTTGAACGCGCGAAACTCGCCGCCGGGAGACGTGGCGACAAACATTGGCGAACCGACCCACGCACCATGAAGTTTCTGGTCAGTGTACGCGTCGAACAACTCATCCGGGGAACCCGGCAGAGTCACGGTTAACTGTAGAGTTTTCGGCATATCTGATTCTCTCCTTATCGCTGCTAGATCGTTTCTGCGACTTAGGACACGCGCCGTGTGTGCCCCTGCCAATACTTCTCGCGTAGATCCTTTTTGAGAACTTTGCCACTTGGGTTTCGCGGCAACTCCTCGATGAAATCTACGGAACGGGGACGCTTGTAACCTGCAAGGCGCCCGTTACAAAACTCGATAATCTCTTCCGCCTTGGCCGACTCGCCACCTTTGAGCACGATGATCGCCTTGGCCGACTCGCCCCACTTGTCATCAGGGACGCCGATGACCGCGGCATCAGCCACAGCGGGATGCTGGAACAGGACTTCTTCAATTTCACGAGGGTAGACGTTCTCGCCACCGGAAACGATCATGTCTTTCACACGATCCTGGATGAACAGAAAACCCTCCTCGTCCATAATCCCTGCATCACCGGTGTGCATCCAACCGCCCGCCAACGCCTGCTCGCTCGCCTCGGCTAGATTCCAGTACCCCTGCATCAACTGAGGGCCATAGCCGATGATCTCGCCGACCTCGCCACGCGGGACTTCCTTGTCGTTGCCGTCAACAATTCGAACCACCGTTCCCGGCAGTGGTCGACCAGCGCTAAGCAAAAGTCCTGGCTGGCTCGCCAGTGCGCGACGATGATCTTCAGGCTGCAGATAGGTCAACAATGCGGTCGTCTCAGTCATTCCGTAGCCTTGGGCAAAGTCGCAGCCAAAGACTTCGATTGCTCGGCGTAAAACCTGTTCCGCTATCGGTGAAGCGCCATAGGTAATACAGCGCAGCTCCGAATAGGATCGCTCTGCGACATCGGGCACCATGAGCAGGCAGGCTTGAATCATCGCTGGCACCAGCGTCACCCGCGCAACCCCTCCGTCACTCAACGCGTGAACAACGGCGACCGGATCGAAGTCTGAGTGGATCACCAGCGACGCACCTGCCGCGATTCCTCCAAAGGACGTGATTGCGGCGGCGGCATGGTACAGCGGCGCTACGACAAGATACTTTTCCGATGCGTCGGGGGGAAAGATCACCTGGATCTGCGCCAACTGCGCGGTTACCGCCCGATGGGTTAGGATCGCCCCCTTAGGCCGCCCCGTCGTTCCACTTGTATACATCTGGTAAACGGCATCGGTTTCTTGGATGTCGACCGGCGGCTCAGTTTCGGATCCGTCGGCGATCCACGATTCAAGAGCGGACCATCCCGGAGGAGCGTCGCCATCGAGCGCAACAAACGTGTCAGCTTGGACAAAATTTTCTCGTACAGCATCAACGGCTGAAAGAAATTCGCCCGCCGCCAACACCATACGCGCGTTGGCATCGTTGATGATGTACTCGATCTCGGGAGGCGCCAACCGATAATTCAGAGGCACGATAACGACTCCAGCCTTCGAGCAAGCCAAGAATAGGATTGGATACTCGGCGCTGTTCTTGGACAACACTGCTATGCGGTCGCCGGTTTTGAGCCCCGCATCGAGTAGACGATTGGCGATTCGATGGACACGTGCCTGGCCTTGCCCGTAGCTGAATTCTAGCCCTCCGCATTCAAGGAATGGTGCAGCCGGCGATTGCCGCGCGAAGTAGTCGAAATAGTCGTGTAGACGCATTGTTTTTGTTCCTCCCCGTTTAGCGGCCGGAAAACCGCGGCGCGCGCTTCTCGACAAAGTGCGCGACTCCTTCTTTGAAATCTTCGGATTTTAGACTTTTGCGCATCTCGTCAACCGCGACATCAACCGATTCGGCGAGCGTGTTGAACTGGTCGTCCCAGAGTTGGCGCTTCATCACACGTAGCGATCGAGGCGAGGCAGTTTCGGCAATCGAGACCGCGTACTCGACCACCGCGTCAACAAAGCCGTCGTCCGGGAACGTATCGTTCACGAGTCCAATTCTCGCCGCCTCGTCGCCAGAAACGACCTTCCCGGAAAACAAAATATCAGCCGCATGAGCGGGACCGACCAGTCGAGGCAACAGCCAGCTCACCCCGTACTCGGCGATCAATCCACGTTTCGAGAAAACCGCACCGAGCTTGGCGCTTTGCGAGGCGAAACGCATATCGGCCGCCAATGCCAACACGAACCCAACTCCAGCAGCGGCGCCGTTTACGGCGGCGATAACCGGCTTGGGGAGAGACATGAGATATGTGTACTCGGTCAAAAAATCTTCACGAACCCCTTCTACCCGACGGATTGGCTCTATCGGTTCCCGAGTTCCTTCATCGTCCGCCGAAGGCAGACGCCCAGCGGCTGAAAATGACTGCAGCAGTTTCATGTCCGCCCCCGCACAGAACCCACGCCCCGCTCCGGTGATGACGATAATCCGGACTTCGTCGTCGTCCGACGCCGCATACGCAGCATGCCGAATCTCACTCCCCATCTGCGGAGTATACGCGTTCAACTTTTCGGGTCGGTCAAGCGTCACCACTGCCACGCCGCGAGTGACCTCATATCGGATTTGTTGATAGCTCACGAAACTCCTGCTGGGTCACCGCGTCCGGGACATTCGCACGGGGTGGGAAACGGCAATAATGCGATCCGCGCGGGGATGTGACAAGCGAGTCGCGGCTATCACTTCGATTGGAAGTGCAAACAAACAGCCATGCCGTCCGTGGTCAAGGGCGTCCGCACCGCGATCAGATGCGAATGCGCGGCGAGTTGTTAGACTCTACCCTCTGTATTTCTCTCATGGAACTTCTTAGTGAACGCCTCCTGTTACGCCTCTGGCGGGTCGAAGATGCCGAGTCCTTGGCCAGCTTGGCCGACAATCGCAATGTTTGGGTCAACTTGCGCGTCCGGTTTCCGAAGCCATACACGGCCGCGGCAGCCGAAGCGTGGATCCGCCGACGCGAGAGAGAGGCAAAACGCAGCTTACAGCTGGCCATCATGGCGGATGAATGTGTTGTGGGCGGAATCGGAATCGAGTTCGACCTCAACCCTAGAGCCAAAGCTGGCGAGCTTGGATACTGGCTAGGTGAGGAATACTGGAATCGCGGGCTGGCCGGAG
>JBLFWR010000037.1:0-25574 GCA_047611725.1 Binatia bacterium
CGAAGTGGTCGCCAGCGTATAGCCCGGGATTAATAAACAAATCGATCGTGCCGTAAGAGGCGTCGGAGGTGAAGCTTGCGGTCAGGCTGACGCTGCTTCCACTCGAGTCCATCACCATCGTTCCATAGACTCCGGCGACCCCACCTGTACGTCCATGAAGCGGAATCGCGCGCTTTGCGTTTTTTGGCAACTTCGCGCGGAAGAAGCGAAAGAATCCTGCGTCACCGGTGAAATCGCAGTTGATGTTGCCGTTGGCAGTCGATAGTTGGATGCAAAAGTTCGCCGCCTCGGCGGTGCTCGGTCCGACCAATAGCGCCAAGCCTAAAATTCCTGCCACGATCGCACCAAGAAAATTTGTACCTATTCTCGTAGTGATTTCGGTTCTCCTGTTTTGGAACACCCGTTTTGGAACACCCGTTTTGGGCTGCTAATCAACCACTGCACCGTTCACGATGTAGTGGACCTGCCCCGGTTTGGTGGACAGGTTAAGTGGCTAATTGGCAGCCACGATGAGTTCATACACCATAGGCGTCTCATAGTCGATGTAGGAATGGCCGTGCTGGCCGTTTAGCCCATCCGCCGAGCTACGCCGCCATTTCGTAGTCATGGTGGAGCCCGCCAAGGACCGGCGTTTCCACCACGCGCCCCTCGGCAATCTCGACCACGGCCCTCGCCTCCGGCACCCGTTGCGCGATCCCTTGATGCGGACGCGAACGATTATAGTAGCGACAATACTCCGACAGGACGGAAAGCATTTGTCTCTGCGTCACGACTAGAGCGGAATAGGTACTTCAAACGCCCTCCCCCTGCAGACCCTGTCATTGCAAAGTAGAGATGTCCTATCGGGCTGGCACCGCTAAGGCAGGGAGGGGCGTTTCACCCGGCCTGCGCAGCTGCCCGGATCCTCTTCTTCGCTCGCAAACTGACCTTTGGGTTGGCCAGTTTCTCGGCGTCTCGCTGCTTTTGCTGCTCGGCGATAAACTCGAACGCTGCGCCGAGATGCTTGTTGTCCACGATCGTTCCTTGGCTGATTCGCGCCGAATTGGCTAGAACGGTAGGCCCGCATCGGTCCATGGTCAACGGCATACGGTCAACGGCATACGGTCAACGCCACGTCACACTCGCGGTCCCCGATAACGTTGCCAACGTTGTGTTTCCCACGGTCGCCCGCCATCGTCTATCCCGTGCCCGTGTTTACCGCCTCCACAATCGCTCATTCGACGCGAGTATGCGCCGAGTTCCATGCTGCAATACGAGCTGGACGACAATTGTGAGGAAAGTCACCGAACCGGACGCCACAAACACCGGGCTCGTGGTTACCGCCTACGGGCGCCGTGGATTCCTGGAGACCGACGACAACGAGAAGCTTAGATATCTCGTAAAGGGCCCGGGCTTGCGGGTGGTGTGTGGCGACCGCGTCCTGTGGCAACGAGACGGGCACCGCGGCAAGGCTATCGTTCAAAGGATCTGTGATCGCGACAATATATTGGAGCGCCAACCTGCCGGTCGCACCACCCCGGAACTGCTGGCGGCCAATCTCGACTGCATCGTCGTGGTCTGCACGACGGTCCCCGAGACCAACTGGTTTCTGCTCGACCGCTTTCTGGTTACTGCCGCGTTGATGGGCTGCCGCGCGATCATCGTAGACAACAAAATCGATCTGCTCGACGAGTCCTCGCGCGCCGCCCGTGATCGCGAGTTGAGCGTGTATCGCGCGCTGGATTACGCCTGCGTCGGCGTTTCGGCGACCAACGGCCAGGGAATCGACACGCTGCTCGAAGAGCTTGGAGAATCGATCGCGATTATGATCGGACAGTCGGGAGTCGGGAAATCATCGCTGATCAACGCGTTGGTGCCGGACGCAGAAATCGTTGTCGGCGAGCTCTCCCAGGCAACCTCAGAGGGCCGCCATACGACCACAGCATCGATAATGCATCGATTGCAGAGCGGCGCTCGTTTGATCGACACACCCGGGGTGCGAGATTTCTCGCCGGTGGTTGGCCAAGGCGCGAGTTTGGGATTTGGATTCCCTGAAATCGCTGCAGCAGCGCAACAGTGCCGGTTTCACAACTGCCGCCACCTTCAAGAACCCGAATGCGCGGTGAAAACCGCCGTTGAACTAGGCACGATTAACGCGCGGCGCTTCGAGAGCTACCGGCGTCTAATCGAAAACGTTTAGCCGCGACTGGCTAAGTTCCCGACGCCGACGCTTTGCTCCCCTTTGGAGCGCCGCTTATGGTGCGGACCATGCGCCTCACGTTCGCCAATTCTTTGCCCATCGCTTTGCTCTTCGCGTCTCTCGTTGGCGCATTCTCGATCCCTGCGATTGCGGCAGCGCCGAACCCGGAACAACAAGCGCTAGCCCAACGTGGGCAGGCCAAACTGCCACTTTTCGCCGGCAGCACACTCAACGGCAAGGAAATTTCAACGGGGTTCTTCGCCGGTAAGCGCTTAGTCGTGCTGTGCTTCAACCCAGGGGTCGAACAATCGGCGACCTTCGCAACCGCATTGGCCAACCTGGCGCCCGAGCGAGCTCGTCATAACTTTGAAATAGTCGGCGTCGCCATGGGGTTGGAAACCGAGAAAGCACGACAGTTCGCCGAAGAGTTGGACCTGGACTTTCCGATCTTCGATGACTCCGACGCGGCAATCTCGCGCGGCCTTGGCCTGCGATCGCCCCTGGTTTTAATCGGCGTCAACGCCGACGGCTCGGTAGGGTTGACGATGGGCAGTATGGAAGCCGGCGAGGCTCAGTCACTAAGATTGGTCGAAGATCGCCTGCGCGAGTATCTGCGCCTTCCCGCAGCCGGAGACGTGCCCAGCGGCGAACTGGAACGGCGCCCCATCGCCCCGCATTTCGAGGCCAAGGCTCTAAGCGGCACGGAAATCTTTCGCTTGGCAGACTATGCGGGAAAACCGATGGTCGTGGTTTTCTTCCTGCATACTTGTCCTCACTGCCATCAGGCTTTGCGCTTCTTCAAGGAAGCGCTTGCCGCTATACCCGAAAACGTTCGCCCTATATTGATTGGCATCTCATCGCAGGACCGCGGAGCGTTGGGGATCAAAGAAGTCCTTCACGGCGAGAACATCGACTTCTTCCCGATCCTGACCGACTCGGATCGCAGCATTCGAAATGCGTACGGAGTTTTTGCGGGGACACCGGACATTGTGTTCATCAATGCCGACCGCCGCATTGTGCATCGCGTTCAGGGTTGGAATGAAGATCACGACCCCAACTTGGCTCGTATGCACTTGGCGAAGATGGCCGGTCTTCCTGTACCAATGCTACTGGATCGCAACGGTTTCAGCGGCAACGATACCTGCGCCGTGTGTCACCAGGCGCAGACGGCGACCTGGGAATTCACCAACCATGCGACCGCGTTCAATTCGCTGGTTCCGTTGGGCAAAGATGAAGACCCCGCCTGCGTGGGCTGTCACGTAGTTGGGTTCGAGAAGCCAGGCGGATACTCGCTCGCCGAATCCCAACGACATTTAGAAAATGTCGGCTGTGAAAGCTGCCACGGTGCAGCTGGTGGGCACCTGGATTCGAAACCAAAGCCACAGACATCGCCACAGCCAGCCGACTATCAAAACGCCTGCCTTCAGTGCCACACACCGACCCATTCAATGGGGTTCGACTACGCCAGTTTTGTTACTAAAGTTTCCCACACGGCGATCGCCACACTCTCCCCTTCTCAGCGCATGAGCGTATTGGCGGAACGGGGGGCAATCCGCCACTTGCTGCCCACGGGCTCCGCCATTGTCGGCTCCCGCGCGTGTCGGGGCTGTCACGATCAAGAGTACAAGACCTGGACCCGAAGTCGTCACGCCCAATCGATGGAGACACTGGCCAAGCGTCGCAAAGACCGCGACCCCGACTGCCAGCGTTGTCATGTCACGGGTTTCGAGCGCCCCGGCGGATTTAAGAAAGAGGTTTGGTTCAAGGATCAGGCCGACCTGGCCAGGGTTGGATGCGAATCCTGCCACGGCCCTGGTGGAGAGCATGTAAAAGAAGGCGCGGTGCGAACGGGCAACATCGTTCGCCTGGGCGACAAGTGCGATTCGTGCGTGATCCTACAGATCTGCGGCACCTGCCATGACCACGCCAATGACCCCGAGTTCCGCTTCAAGATTGAAGAGCGTATCGACGCACAACGACACGGTACACCGTAGGCCGGGCTCTGGTTCGCCCACCGCCGGCTACTGCTTCCCCTACTGTCGGATCTGCAGCTTCAATCGCAGGAGCCCAAAGCCGGTGGGCTCGTGGGTCAGCTCGTGCATCAGCTCGAACCCGTAGGTCGCGTAAAACTGTCGCGCGCCTGCGTTCTCCTTAAACACCTCGACTTCCAGATCAGCCCGCTGCCCGCGTGCCCGATCCATGAGCGCTCGCCCGATACCGGTTCCGTGAAACGCCGGGTCTACGAAGATCGCTCCCACCTCGTTGCCGATCAGCGCAATGAAGCCGCGAACACGGCCCCCATCTTCCCACACCCAGGTGTCGGCGTTCGGTAGATACAGATTCGGAATGTTGTGGCGCCCCCCTTCGAGAAACGCCTCGCCCAAGAACCGATGAGCCACCGCCGACGCAGCAGCCCAGACACAGAGCAGATCTTCAAGGTCATCAGGCGCATAAGGTCGAATCATGGTTTGCCTCCCCAGGATCGTTCGAGCGCGGGCAGGATGGCGGCGATCGCGGTCCAAAGCACAACCTTCCATAATCTATCTAAGCTTTTATAAACACTGATACTTTTCTGTTTCAGAATACAGCGAGAACGGCGCCAACCGACACCACGCGCCCCCGCAAAACGCCGGTTCGTAGAGATGCGCTCAAGCCTTACCTTAACCGCCGCCCCGGCCCGTGCTACGCCACGCCCATGCTGCGTATATTGATAGTTGCCCTAGCGATTCTCGTGCATGCCGGAATTGCCCTGGCCGAAAATCGCCCCGCCAAAGATCTCTTCTCCGCGGCGTCTACCCCCGCACCGCTTCCGCCGGAACCACTGGGCTTCTACAGCGCCGGGTGCCTCGCTGGCGCCGTAGCGCTGCCCGCCGACGGACCAACCTGGCAAGCGATGCGGCCTTCGCGCAATCGCCACTGGGGGCTGCCGACTCTAATCGATTTCATTGAGACACTCTCCCGTGATGCCGCAGCCAAAGACGGCTGGCCCGGCCTGTTGGTGGGCGACCTGTCACAACCCCGCGGCGGCCCCATGAACGGCGGACACGCGTCGCATCAGGTCGGCCTGGACGCCGATCTATGGTTGACGCCCATGCCCGATCGCAAACTCACCAACCGTGAACGTGAAGACCTGTCGGCCACCGAGGTCGTGAAAATGGGACCGCACAAAGTCGACGAGAACGTGTGGACCGCAGCACACGGTCGCGTCATCCGGCGCGCCGCTCTTGACGATCGCGTTGCAAGAATTTTCGTTGCGCCCGGTATCAAGAAGAAACTGTGTGAGAACGCCGGCGATGATCGTGGCTGGTTGCGCAAGGTACGCGCGTGGTACGGGCACAACGCGCACTTTCACGTTCGCCTCCAGTGTCCGAAGGGCGCGCGCTGTCGCGCACAAGCGCCACCGCCTGCCGGAGACGGCTGCGGCGGGGGCCTCGACTATTGGTATTCAAGTGAGCCCTACAAGGGGCCGAGCGAACCAGCTGCTCCGAAAAAACTGGCGACGCTCGCTGATCTTCCGGGGCCTTGCGGCGCGGTGCTTCGGGCACCGGCTGCTGGCGAGTCCGACTAGCGCGAGGCTTTCGCGACCGTCATGCGACGATCACGCGACCATCAGTTTCCGGGTGCTGACGTGCCGGGTGCTAAGGCGTCAAGTACGTTCCAGTCCGGTTGGCCGCCGGCGGCATCACCGTCGGGATGAAGCGGCTGAATGCAAACGTGGTCGGCACCAGCATCGAAGTGCGCTTGGATGCGGGCCTTGATCGTATCCACGTCGCCCCACGCGACGATCATGTCGACAAGCTTGTCGCTACCACCGTTGTCGAAATCGCTTTCTGTCACGCCAAAACGCATCAACGAGCGACGATAGTTGGGAAGGCTCAAGTAGATCGCGATCGACGCCCGGGCGACCGCGCGAGCCTTCTCTGCATCTTGAGTGAGCAGAACTTTCTGCTCGGGGCACAACAAGGGCCCCTTCCCCATGATTTCTCGCGCAAATGCTGTGTGTTCGGGCGGCATCAGATAGGGATGCGCTCCGGCTGTGCGGTCGGCGGCAAGGCGTAGCATCTTTGGATGTAACGCGCCGATGATCGTTGTTCCTGCACCTTCAAGAACCGGCGCCGAATACGGAGCCTTCGCCATCAAGTCCAAGTACGTACGCATAAAACTGTAGGGCTTCGTGTAGTCGTGACCACGAAGGCCCTCGACCAAAGGTTGGTGTGAAACACCAATGCCGAGCACGAAACGACCGCCGGACTGCTCATCCAGCGTTTTCTGCGCATTCGCCATTCCCAGCGCGTCGCGACCGTAGATGTTCGCGATCCCGGTGGCGATGTTTAGTTTTTCGGTGGCCGCCAACAGCCAGGAGCTGGCTGACAACGCTTCGCGCCCAAAAGCCTCGGGCGCCCACAGCGTGCCATACCCCGCTGCTTCTACGCGACGTGCGAACGTCGCGGCATCGACCGCACTCATTCGATCAAAGAAGAACCAAACGCCGAGTTTTCCCAATTCCATGTGACATTCCTGCGTGCGAACCGTGTGCCGTGATCTTCAAACGTGATCAAACGTGATCAAACGTGATCGACCGTGTTCGACCGAACGTATCGCCGAAATAACTAGGGCGCGCTACAGCCGGTTGCGCCGGCCAGGGCTTCCAAGCTCATCATTCCGCCACCCGACTTTCCGTTCGCGAATTTCCAGGAGGGAAAACCGCTAACTGCGTCACACTTGGAGAGCTTGTTTTTGGTACCCGCGACGTAGCATTCGACGTAGGGAAGGAACTTCGCTGCGTCGCCAAACATCGCTTTTTGCTTGCGGCAATACCCGCACCAATGAGCGCCATAGAACGTAGCGCCACTCGAAGAGATACACTTGGCGAGCCGCGCCAGATCAGCGTCGCTTGCGGCTTTGGAGGATGGCGCTGCGCCCAAAATTACAGCCGCCCCGACAACGGCGACAACGGCGACCACGATGAAGTTAGAGATGAAGTTCGAGTTGAAGGTTGAGATCAATCGTTTCAATGTGAGGTCCTCGGTTGCGAACATGATAGCAGCCATCAAACCTACATTAGGACGGCCTCGTACTCACATGTAGGCGGCGAACTTCCGACTAGTTCGCGAGCAGCTCGGGCGGAATCCAGGCGGAGAACTTGCTGCGTGGAATCGGCGTATCCATCCACGATTGATCGGGCTCGGGCTCGGTCAACACTTCAGCCACAGTTTTCAATCGTGGAATGGGTTCACTGCGAGCAACGTTTCGCGCGGTAATCCACGAGATCTCTTTGCGGCGCAGGATCTCGGCGACGATCTGATTGGTGATCTGACTATCGCCAAGCACGTAGTCCATGACTTCCTGGTAGCGCCCTTCGGCCCAGCGCTTAGGTGCATCCGCACCATCCATGAGCTTTGCCTGTTCGACTCCCATCGCCGCGCCAACCTTTGCCAGCGCGACAGGAAAGCCACGCCGCGTAAAGAACTGAAACATGGGGTCGTAGCTGGCCAGAGCAACACGAGCAGCCAGGGCAACATCTTCAGCCGCATGCCCGATCCACCGAAGGTCAAAGCCCAGACCGTTCCAGGCGCAAACCATCGCCCCCGCTTTCTGCCGCGCGTCCAAATACTCAAGCAATTCGTGAGCGCGTGCGGCCGTCAGGCTCGTGGTTGGCGTACCGTCGGCACCCTCAGAGTACCAAAGCCTTTCTTCGCCGCCATGGACGACCGTGGAGGCAACCGAAATGTGAAACGGCGCATAAACATCAATGTCCTCACCCGGCGCGAGTTCAAAGACGTCAGACAGTTCAATATCAAAACTTAAAATTTCCATAAACAATCGGGGACGGGTACCGTTTTTTGTTCGGGGTCAGGGCGCCCCAGCTTTTTTAAGCCCTGCAGATGGCCAGCAGATCTTGCGCACGATCGCGGTCATCGGAGACCACGTCGAAGTCGGTCGGGCGAATCCCTTCAGCGCCTGCCTGCTGCTTGGCGGATCGTCGGACAAGCACCGAAAAACGAGCGAACAGCGCTTTGACCCAGGCTTCCGGCAATCGGTGACGTAGCCCGAACGGATCCAGACGCATGATGCGCTTTACGCCGCGCTCGCGGGCCGCGTCAAAGGCTTCCACTTTGGCGTTGCCTCGAATCCCCAAGACCTCGACTTCAGAAAATACCTGCTGCAATAGCTCTTCGAGCTCAGCCGCCGTGTACTCGCGCACATGGTAGGGATTCTCGGAGAACGTGCGCAGGCGGTTCGGGGTGGTCAAGACCAGCTCACCACCCTCGGCAAGGCGCGAGCGCAGACCGCGAAGAAACTGCACTGCATCGTCGATGTGCTCGACGACTTGGAAGTTCAGAACCACATCGTAGACGTCGCCTACCGGAGGCGGCCCGGTCAGGTTCTCGCGTCGGAACGTGAGCTTGGGATCGGTCCAATGGCTCGTGCAAAATTCAATGGCGTCCTGGGAGTAGTCGACGCCGGTCACGGACCTTGCAGTTTCAGTCAGCGTCTGGGTGGCAAAACCCTCGCCACAACCGGCATCCATCACTTTGCGGCCAGCCACGCGGGTGGCCGCGAAATGATAGGCCGCAAGGTGGCGGGCCTCATCGTAGTCGAACTCATCGCCCCAGTGGGGCCGTTCACCAGTGAAACGGGGGTTATTACTCATGCTGCATCCACGGGACCTGTCCTAACCGGCTCGCCTGCCAGCGCAAGCGCAACCGGGCCTAGAGCTAGAAATCCGGTCGGTGTCAGCGGATCGCGCTCCGGCCGTTGCGACCGCGTCGCGCACGCTGTTATATCGCTGAATTCAAGGCGTTTTACCGCGCAGAAACGTCGGCAAGAACTTCGCCAGAAATCGGCAAAGACTCGACCAAAACTCAAAGAGACGTCCCCATGAGCCAGTTTCCCCCCATCCTGTACACCATTACCGACGAAGCTCCCGCACTGGCCACCCGCTCCTTGCTGCCGATCATTCGGGCCTTCGTGGCTCCGGCCGGGATCAGCGTGGAAACGCGCGACATTTCGCTGGCCGCAAGAATCCTTGCCACCTTCCCAGAATCGCTGAAGCCGGATCAACAGGTGCCCGATGCACTGACCGAACTCGGGAAACTGGCACTGACCCCGGCGGCAAACATCATCAAGCTGCCCAACGTCAGCGCTTCGGTTCCCCAACTGATAGCCGCGATTGAAGAGCTGCAGTCCAAGGGTTTCGCCGTACCGGACTATCCTGATGACGCCACGAGCCCTGATGAGGCCACGAGTGATGCGCAGCGCGAGATCAAAGTGCGCTACGACAAGGTCAAGGGCAGCGCCGTCAATCCGGTATTGCGAGAAGGAAACTCCGACCGGCGAGCGCCAAAGGCAGTCAAGGAATACGCGCGGCAGAACCCGCCGCCGATGAAGCCGTGGTCGCCAGACTCTCCGACTCATGTCGCAACCATGACCGGTGGCGACTTCTACGCGAACGAACGCTCGGTGACGATCAACGAAGCCACTACCGTTCAGATCGAACATGTTGACACTGCAGGCAAGACCACGGTTCTCAAGGACGGCTTTGGGTTATTGACCGGCGAAATTCTCGACGCCACTGTGATGAGAAAGAAGGCGCTTGCCGATTTTCTCGACGCTGCAATCGAAGACGCCCGCAGCTCAGGAATCTTACTGTCCTTGCACATGAAGGCGACGATGATGAAGGTCAGCGACCCCATCATTTTCGGACACGCGGTACGCGCGTACTTCAAAGAAGTGTTCGCGAAGCACGCGGCAACCTTGGACAAGCTTGGTGTTGATCCGAACAACGGGTTCGGCGATCTCGTCGCAAAGATCGAAGCGCTCCCCGACGACCAACGTGCCGCGATTCAAGCCGATATTGACGCCGCCTATGCCAAGGGCCCCGCCCTGGCGATGGTGAACTCAGACAAGGGAATCACGAACCTCCACGTTCCCAGCGATGTGATCATCGACGCCTCCATGCCCCCGATGATTCGCGACGGTGGCTGCATGTGGAACGCCGACGGCAAGCTGCAATCGACCAAGGCCGTTATTCCCGACAGCAGTTATTCCGGGGTCTTTCAGGCGGTCATTGATTTTTGTCGCGAGAACGGCGCACTGGACCCGCGAACGATGGGCAGTGTTTCTAACGTCGGTCTGATGGCCCAAAAGGCGGAAGAATACGGCTCTCACGACAAGACATTCGAGATCAGTGCTGGTGGCAGTGTGCGTGTGGTTGACGCTACCGGCACGGTGCTTCTGGAACATCAGGTTGAAACCGGCGACATTTGGCGCGCTTGTCAGACCAAGGATGCCCCGATTCGTGACTGGGTGAAGCTGGCCGTCGCGCGCGCTCGCGCAACGGGAGTTCCGGCTATTTTCTGGCTCGACGAAAAACGCGCCCATGACTCCGCGCTTCTAACGAAGGTGAACGCTTACCTTCTCGATCACGACACCGACGGTCTCGACATCCGGGCCATGACACCGGCCGATGCCACCACATTCTCACTCGTTCGCATCGTACAGGGTCTGGATACCATCTCGGTTTCAGGCAACGTGTTGCGCGACTATCTCACCGATCTTTTCCCGATCCTTGAAGTCGGGACGAGTGCCAAGATGTTGTCGATCGTGCCACTGATGAACGGCGGCGGTCTATTTGAAACCGGCGCCGGCGGGTCTGCCCCAAAACACGTGCAGCAATTCGAAAGTGAGGGGCACCTTCGTTGGGACTCGCTGGGAGAGTTTCTCGCGCTTGCAGTGTCACTGGAACACTTCGCCGAGCACTACGACAGCGAGCACGCACGCATACTTTCGGAAACGTTGGATGCGGCAACGACGCAGCTTCTTCTCAACGACAAGGCTCCGTCTCGCAAGGTCGGCGAGCTCGACAACCGCGGAAGTCATTTCTATCTGGCGTTGTACTGGGCCCAAGCGCTGGCCGGTCAGGATCGCGACACGGAACTCGCCGGGCGCTTCTCCAAACTCGGTTCGTTGTTGGCAGCGAACGAAGAAAGAATTCTGGCCGAGTTGGCTGACGCCCAGGGATCAACCGTTAATGTCGGCGGGTACTACTTACCCGTGGAAACGCTGGTCGCCCAAGCCATGCGGCCGAGCCAAACGTTGAACCGGATCATCGCCGAAGCATCGTAAAGCCGGCGCAATCAAGGGCGATATCGGCAACGAACAATGGCTGGCCAGCCAATCATGGAGCACGAGTGACAAAGCCAAAGCGCGAAAAAGACAATGCGGAGGGAATCCTGGAGCGATTCGAACCGCTACCGCTTAGGAACTTTGAATGGCTAGCGGTGCCATTAAGGGCCTGGTTCGCGCCCAAGCTGGTCGGCGAAGAGAACATCGACCCTTCCGTTCCAAGCCTGTGGGTGGGCAATCACACGATATACGGACTGGTCGACATTCCCGTGTTCGCTACCGAGCTATACCTTCGCCACGGGATCTATCTGCGCGGGCTCGCAGACAGCAATCACTTCATGGTGCCGGGCTGGCGCGACACTCTGGTTCGTCTGGGCGCAGTGCGTGGCTCGCGACCAAACTGTAAAGCTCTCATGGAGAACAAAGAGCATGTTCTTGTGTTCCCTGGCGGCGGGCGTGAAGTCACCAAGCGCAAAGGCGAGCGTTACAAACTGATCTGGAAAAACCGCACTGGCTTCGCACGCATGGCCATTGAACATGGCTATCCGATCTCTCCATTTGCCTCTGTTGGAGCGGAAGAAGCGTACAACATCCTGATCGACGCCAACGACATCATGGCCTCTCCGATCGGAACCCTGTTGGCTCGGATTGGCGCCACGGAAAAGTATCTACGTTCGGGTGAAGCCATCCCTCCCCTGGCTCGCGGCCTCGGGCCTACGCTATTGCCACGCCCGGAACGTTTCTATTTCGGATTCGGGGAACGAATCGACACCACTCAATACGATGGCCGTGCCGACGACGAAGACGCGTTGTACGACCTACGCGACCGCGTGCGCGATTCAGTTCGCGATCAGATAGCCAAGCTCCTCGAAGTGCGACGGACCGACAATGAAACCGGTTACATCCGCCGCCTAATCAATCGCTTCGGCTAGCGTGCGATAGCCGAAGCCACGTTTTCTCGAAGCAACGGAAGAAGTTCCGTTTCGAACCACGGGTTTCGACGTAGCCAGAGATTGTTTCGCGGGCTCGAGTGCGGAAGCGGCACAACCTTTGGCCGATGGCTGCGCCACCCCTGAACCAACTCTGTTACCGACCCAGCAGCTTGGCCAAAGTGAAAGGCTTGCGCGTACAGCCCGAGCACCAGAGTCACCTCGACTTTCTTCAGCCGCTGCAAAAGCTGATCGCGCCACGCGGGTGCGCACTCGGGTCGAGGCGGCAAGTCGACGGATTTTCCGCTACCCGGAAAACAAAAACCCATCGGCAACAGCGCGATTTTTTTCGGATCGTAAAAGACTTAGCGAGGAACGCCCAGCCACTCACACAAGCGGTTTCCGCTCGCGTCGTCGAACGGCACGCCCGACTCGTGCACCTTTTCTCCCAGGCGCTTGCCCGGCAATGAGAATTCTTGCATCCGGATGGAACTGAACGACCGGGCGAGCGCCGAACGGCAAATGCGGCTCGCAAAGGGTGCAAGCCCGAATTTCGGTGAGCAAAGAAGAAAGACTCGTCATCGTACTTGCCGCCTCTTACTCACGAATGGTCTCCGTTCGCGATCAGTAGCCTCCAGCACGGGCAGATTCGATGCCGAAATGGGCTGAAGGTTTGACCGCGCCGAGCCACCCGCACAGAACCCACCATTGGCCACCACTCACCAAGCGCCTAGTCCCCTGGGCAACGCCACCCAAATCGCCGAAACGCTAGACAAGCACGGATGGGCGGTTTTCGATGACTTCATCACCCCCGCAGACACTGTCTTACTGGCCGCCGAAGCCGAGCTGGCGCTGGTCAATGGCAACTTCCATGCGGCAGGAATCGGACGCGGAGATTCCTTTCGCATCGACGAAAACGAACGCCGTGATCACGTCCTTTGGCTCGAACCCAACAGCGGCACCCAACCACAACGCCGGTTCGCGGCGAACATGGAACTGCTGCGAACCGCGATCAACGAAAGGCTATTCCTGGGCTTATTTGAACTCGAGACCCATTTCTCTGCTTACCACGACGGTGACTTTTACAAGACTCACATCGACCGGTTCAGCGACACCGACGAGCGTACAATTTCCTTTATCGTTTACCTCAACCCCAACTGGCTAGACGGTGACGGCGGTGTCTTGCGGTTGTATATGGAAGAGGCCGACCATCAGCCCTGGGTAGACATCGAGCCCAAAGGAAGTCGCATTGTGTGCTTCCTAGCCGAACAATTCGCGCATGAGGTGCTGCCAGTCTCACGCAGGAGACTGGGATTGACGGGCTGGCTTTCGAAACGTCACTAAGCTTGCCGCGTTGTCAGTAGGTGTGCCGCGGTCTCGCCACGACTCGTTGCGTAGCCCCTACATTTTGTGGCCCCCTGGAACATTCCAGATACTTCACTCGCCACCTGTTCGACGCCTTGCCCCCAGACTCCGTGACTGCGATGCTCAGTGGCTATGGCTGGAGTCCCGAAAGGGGCCATTGGTTGGTGAAGAACGCGGAGCCGCCCGCACCGGGCGACTCACACCGACCACCCCAGTCATGCCAAGGAGCCCAGCATGGCAACCGTCACCAACAAAACATCAAAACCTGTGACCATTCCTCTAATCGCTGGCAAAACCCTGCATCTAGGGCCAGGGGTCACTGGCCAAATTTCACCGAAGGCGGCGCAGAATCCGAAGCTGATGGCGCTTGCCGAGGCTGGCGAGATCGAAATCGTTGGAGCGGATTCGAAGCGGAACAAGACGTCTGGCGGCGGGAAGAAAGAGCGCAGCGCGGCTCAGGCCCACGCCAATGCCGGGGCGATTCGTCGCAGCGGCGACCGCTAGCCGCATCCCAAACAAGGCACGCACCGTGCCCAAAAACATCCAGGCCACCCCTGCCACAACTGCCACAACTGCACCGCCGCTAGGAGTACGAACATGAGCGAAATTGGAATTTTGGTTTAGATGGCGATTGGGACGCTAATGCTGTCTATGCCCGGCACCGTTGGTTTGTTACTCGTCGGCGGGTTTCCCGGTGGCCTAGGCAACCGAGACACGTTGCCGGAACTGCCCGCCTGGGCCGCGCGTGCCCAACGCGCACACCGCAATCAACTAGAGAACCTTCCCGTGTTCGCCACATAGATTCTTGCGGCCAACATGGCCGGCGTTTCCAATGAAGCGACCTTGTTCGGCGCCACGCTGTTCTTCTGGGCGCGAATCGTTCACGGCGCGGTCTATATCGCCGGCATCCCTTACATCCGTACGGCCGCGTTCGTAGTCGGCCTCTGAGGCATGTTTCGCATCGCCATCGAGATTCTCAGCGCAACCTCCTAACGAAAATCGGGGACGGGTACCGATTTAGCGTTTACGCTAAATCGGTACCCGTCCCCGATTCTTTTAGGGTTTCATTTCGTAGCGGCCGTCTAGGGCGTGAACTTCTTCCCAAACCTTGTTGAAGCGGTCGGGGTCAACGTTCGGCTTGCGGATCATTCTCATGCACGCGTCCATTTGAACTTCGGTCGAGCTTGGCTTGCCGTACAGGGTCAATGCGTGACGCGAAACGTCACGAATCATAAAATCGAAAATCTGATCGACCATTGCGTCGTCGGTGCCGTAGATCCGAGCATTCTCCAACGCCAACTGGGCGTAGACAACGCAGGTGAATATTTCACCCGCGGCCATCAGAAAGTCGATATCTTTGCGCTGCGCCTCGTCGGGCGGAGCAGTTAGCAACAACTGCTTGAAGACCTCGATCTGTTCCTTGAAAAGAACAACGTTGGGAAGGTCGAAATCGTCAAAGATAGCGCTGTAGTCGTCGAATTTGATCTTGCTCAGACCGTGGGTCGTTCCCTGGTCGAATAGAAAATCGTCGTTGGCCGGATCACTTCTTTGTTCGATACGCGGATACTCCGCGTGGCCAAAGAAAAAGTTGGGCATGAATTTCACAATCAACGCGATGTTGACGTGCACAGTCCCCTCAAGCTTCGGCAGCGCCCTAATATCTCGGGCTGCGGCTTCGAAATACGTATCAGCCTCGAACCCCTTTGCAGCAATCGCATCCCACATGCTGTTGATGACGTCTTCTCCCTGCGTCGTGACTTTCATCTTCACGACGGGGTTGAAGAGCAGATAGCGGCGATCCTCGGCCGAGGCACTGCGCATGTAATCGGCGGCACGCAAGGCGACGAGCTTCATTGCCGTTAAGCGTGAGTACGCGTCAACAAACATCTGCCGAACATGCGGGAAGTCCGTAACTTTCATCCCGTAGAGTTCGCGATTCGCCGCGTGGGTAATCGCCTCATAAAGCGCATGCGTACAAATCCCAATCGACGCCCAGCCCAAATTGTATTTGCCAATGTTCACCGTGTTCAAAGCGGCGTTCCAAGCGGCATCACCACGGTGAAGAACGTCGCTCTCAGCGATCGGGTAATCGCGCAGTGCAAAATTGGCTACGTAATTTTGAGAGTTGACGCAATTCTTGACGACGTCGAAGCATTCATGCTGCGAGTCAGCGACGAAGAAGACGTACTCATCTGCCGCTTCGTCTTTTCCGAACACCGAGACCATGCGCGCCTCGTTGGCGTTGCCGATGTAGTACTTTTCGCCGTTGGCGCGAAACTTACCGTCGCCATCGGGCGTCAAAAACATACCGGTAGAGTAGACATCGGCACCATGAGCTTTTTCGGAAAGGCCGAAAGCAAAAATTTCGCCCGCCTGTAGTAGCTCTGCGGCGCGCTGTTTCTGCTCTTCGTTCTCGCTCATCCAAATCGGCCCCAGCCCCAACACCGACACCTGCCAAGTGTACCAGTACTGCAACCCGTAGAAGCCGAGGATCTCCGCGAACTCACAGATTCGCCAGGTATCCCAACGAGAATCGGCCGCGCCGTAGCCAGCCGGCGTGGACATGGTCGCAAAGATGTTCTCCTCGCCGACAAAGTCGAGAAAATCGCGATACCAGGTTCGCTCGTGGTCATCGCGTTTGACGCGCTGCTTCCCTTTGGTCTCGAAAAACTCGATGGTTTTAAGCATCACCTCTTTCGAGCGCTCGTCGGGGTAAGGGCGGGTGTGGTTGTTGGGGTCGAAAAGAATCATCAAGGGCCTCCGCGTCTAAGATTGGCCGCGAATCTGCCACATGTGTGATGCGAACCTGAACGAACTAAATCGGGGACGGGTACCGATTGATTGAAAATCAATCGGTACCCGTCCCCGATTCTTTAGGGGCCGGTGATGAAGTCTAGGAAGAGGCTGGAGCTGGATATGTTGCCGGCGACGTCTCGCACGCCCGAGCTTGAGAAGACTCGCAAGCGATGGGCACGGTCGGGACCGAGGGTTGCATCGGGGGTGATGGAAACGATTTTACGGGTCGCATCCAACGACATCGAGATCGGTAGAACCACGGCCAGAAGCTGGTCTCGCAACTCAAAATTGCTGGGAGACAGGGCGGCAAGGTTCAACGCCTCATTGAAAGTCACGGTAAAGGGCCCCGTGCGCGAAGTACCCGTTGCGTTGTCCAGGGGGTCGCTGGCGGTAGCCACAGGACGAACAAAGTCTGCACCAGTGCCCGAAGTGAAAGTCGCCGACGCCAAACCTACCATCTCGTTGCCTGCCGAATCGGTCAGTCCACTAACCGTGACATTGTAGTCGGCTTCCGGTTCGAGAAGATCAACGACGCTGAACACAAGCAGGCTCGCGTTTTCTTCGAATGCCCACGTGCCGCTGATCTCGTCACCTCCCACACGCTCGACCGAAACGGTTTGCGGTCCGACAATTTCGCGGACAATCGGCTCGCTCATTCGAATGGTGATCTTCGTGTTCAACGGAACCAAAGTGCCACTATCTTCGGGAGTGATGAAGGTCACCGTTGGCGATGTATCGTCTTGGACTAGACTAGTCGTGGAGACACGGTACTGGGTTTCGGTGTCCAGCAACGCATCGGGCGCAATCAGTACACGGGTACCGTCGGCGCTCACCGTACGCTGCGACGCGACATCCATGTTGTTCGATCGCAACAGGAAGCGGACGGTTTGCGAGTTCACAGTGGCGGGATCAACCGCTTCGCTAAAGCCCACCGTGACCATCGTATTGATCGGCACACCGACACTGGACGGCGACACGGTTACGCGGAAGGGCTGGGTGAAATCGGAGCCGCTAGCGGTTGTGAACTCGGTTGTAGACGGCGCAACGGCATTGCCCGACGCATCGGCAATACCGGCGACATCGATCATGCACAGCGTGCCACCTAGTAGCGGCGCGTGCGGCGTAAACGCGACCAGTCGATCCGAATCCGCAAACGTGATGCTACACGGCGTCAAAGCGCCGGTGCCGTCGTCGATAAAAACGGCATTGCCATCTACCGTATGAGTATCAAGCGCTTCGTCGACGCGCAGTTGATTCGCGCGTTGGTCACCACGCCGGTCGCCCCGTGGGCTGGTGACACCCGTGCTGGCCGATTGGGCTATCCGCCCCTTTACGCCGCCATTTTGTAGTCTTGGTGGAGCCCACCGAGGATCGGGGTTTCCACCACTCGATTCGATGCGATTTCCGGTGCTGCCCTCGCTTCTGGCCCGCGTTGCTCAATGCCTATGATGTGGGCGAGCGAGATTATGGTAGTGGCAATACTCGGAGACCACGGACAGCATCTGCCGCGCGTCTTCTCAGTCCCCGAAGAGTAGAGTTTTGCGACGACCGGTTGAATCCACCTCTTTTGCGTCAACTCGCATCCGTGAAGTGCGTCCTTTCATCGGCTCAGCGGGACGATGTTGGCCGGGGAGCGCCGACGTCTTCGCCACGGCCCGACCGGACGCTGACTCTCGGCTCTCCGCCAGAAGCAGTAGCGCGGTCGCGATCTCTGAACTCCGTGTCTACTCACCGAGCAAAAGCTTCTCCATCTGCGGGCCGATGACACCACGGAGTTCGGAGATCGCGTTTTCGGGGCGCATCAAGACATCGATGTTCGCCACCTTTCCGTCCTCGTTCAAGGTGATCAGGTCTACCCCTTGAAGCTCGGTCTTGCCGACTTTGCCGCGGAACTCAAGGGCGAGTTCAACGCCATCACGCCATTCGCGGTGATACGTGAAGCCTTCGATCGTCTGCAGGATGAGCTTCAGTAGACGGCCTACCAAATCGTGCCCCTCGAGGTGTCCCCAATAAGGCGGAGCGCCGATCGTGATGTCATCGGCGAGCATCCCGCCAATCGCGTCGATGTCTTTTTCCAAAACGATTTGGTGCCAGCGCTCAAGAAACGTGTCGGTTGTCGTGTCACTCATGGTTTCGTTCTTTAGCAGCCATTGGGTTCAAAAAACCATAGAGCTCGCCGTATGTCGTCGGATAGCTGTAATCAATTGTCAGCATCGCTCACTGTGACTTGGCCCAGTGCCGCCCGGGCGAATAGAGTCGGGACTGCCACTGCCGATCATTCAAGGGCTCGCTGACCGGTTGGTGGGACTCTGCATCGCCGATATCGAAGGAGATACCATCGAGGTATCCGGGGTCGGGCAGCGTGGCTTCCAACTGCTCGTAGGAAAGGCCTCGGTGCTTTTCGAGATACTCAGGAAAGCTGCGATCAGGTGTTGGCTCGGCGGTGCTGGCTAGGCTGGCTAAGCACTGCATGCCAATCAGTGCGATCACGGCTACTACGTTCTTACGAGATGTCGGCAGGCTCCCCATGGCGTTCGTGATCCCCCGCGCGATCCTGTGAAGTCTAGACGGATAACTCGACGGCACGTTGGCCACGCGCAAAAAGACTTGCACGGGGTCCGTTCACAAAGGCCAATCACCCGAACCGTAGCGCGCCAGCGAGCCCGTCGTAGCCGGGGCGTGCGATTCGCTGTCGAACCCAATTAGAAACGTCTTCGAAAGGCACCGTTAAAGCCCCCGCGGCCGACAGTCAACGATCGAACGTGCTGCCAACAGTCCGCGCAGACTGTTAATGCGATCGGTTGAATCCCACCTGCCCGCACGGGTTTTCGTTTCGCACGATGCGATATTCGGTGCAGCCACCCCCCTTCCCCACACCTCACCTCTTGCTCCACCGCCCCGCTCGCGTAACTTCCGCCCCCTTGAAGGCCCTCTCCTCTCTAAACCCAGAACAACGCCGCGCAGTCACCACCACCGAAGGTCCGGTCCTGGTCCTTGCCGGTGCAGGCACCGGGAAAACGCGCGTGATCACGGTGCGCATGGCCTACATGATCAGTCGTGGGGTCGCGCCTGAGTCGATCCTTGCGATGACCTTTACCAACAAGGCAGCCCGCGAAATGCGTGAGCGTGTCTCCGGTTTGGTTGGAAAAAAGGTCGCGAAGCGGTTGTTTGTCGGTACCTTCCACGCGTTTTGTATCGATCTACTGAGAAAGCACGGCAGTGTGATCGGGCTGGACCGGTTCACCATCAGTGACGGCTCGGATCAGGTTTCGATCCTGCGTTCGGCGATGCGCGATGTGAATATGGCGGGGATCACGATGCAGCCGCAGCAGATGCTGTCGCGCATCTCACTGCTCAAAAGTCGGATGATGAACCCGGACTCGGCGCTGGACGCGGCAGACGACGACTACGAAGAGTTCATCGCCCGTGTTTGGGAACGCTACGAGCAACAGCTCAAGCGCTCGCGCACCGTGGATTTCGACGACATCCTTCTTTACGCGCTGAAGATCCTACAAAAAAAAGGCGGCCCTGGCGCGCAGGTCCGAGAACAATACCAGTACGTGATGGTGGACGAATACCAGGACACCAACGGGCCGCAGTACGAGATTATCCGTGCGATTGCTGGCGGGCATCGCAATCTGTGTGTGGTCGGCGACGATGATCAGTCGATCTATGGTTGGCGCGGTGCTGATATCCAGAAAATTCTGGGGTTCGAGAAGGACTACAAGAAAGCAGCGGTCATTAAGTTGGAGATCAACTACCGCTCCACGGAAGAAATTCTTGAAGCGGCGAACATGGTGATCCGCAACAATCCCAACCGGCACGAGAAAACCCTGCAGTCGCACCAGGGCAAAGGCGACCCGGTGCGCCGCTTCATCGCGCACGACGAGAACGAAGAAGCCGAGGCGATTGTGCGCGAAATTCGCACGCTCATCGAAAAGAAAAAGGCCACCTTTGGCGAGTTCGCGATTCTGTTTCGAACGGGGCCTCAAGCCCGCGTGTTCGAAGCAGAACTGCGCGCCGAGAACATCCCCTACACTCTAGTCGGTGGCATGTCGTTCTTCGACCGTAAGGAAATTCGCGACATCGTCGCCTACCTGAAGCTGCTCGTCAGCCCGGACGATGAAACAGCGCTACTGCGAGTGATCAACTGTCCGCCGCGTGGCATCGGCAAAGCATCGATCGATCGAATCTTGATGTTCTCTTCGGAGCAGCAGATTTCGGTGTCCGAAGCGTTCAAACGCGCAGCCGACATAGACGGTGTGCCGCCTGCGGCCTCAGATGCCTGTCAGGCCTTCTTCCAAATTCTGGATTCTTTGCGGACCAAGAAGGTGAGCATCCAGCTTCTCGTCGCGGAGCTCATCACCGCCATGGATTACCAGGCAGAGGTGGACCGGACTTACGACAGCGCCGAGCAACGGGTGCAGCGCTGGGGCGCCGTGGACGAGGTGAAGAACTTCGCCGAAAACCACCTGCGCCGGAAAAAGGCCGCGGCCACCGTTGAAACCTTCCTCCACGAGCTGGCCCTGGAGGCCAACGACGACTTCACAAAGGAAGATTCTAGCGGCCGTAAGACGGTCACGTTGATGACTTTGCACGCGGCGAAAGGCTTAGAGTATCCGAGGGTTTACCTAGTCGGATTGGAAGAAGGAATTTTACCTCACATCCGGGCTGTCGCCGAGGATACGATCGACGAGGAACGGCGGCTGGCCTACGTGGGCATCACCCGTGCTCGCGAGCAGCTAACGCTGACGCGGACCCGTAGTCGGGCCCGCTTCGGGCGTCGCGCGCCCTCAATGCCCTCGCGCTTCTTGTTCGAGTATGGCGGCGCCAAGCCACCTGACGACTGGGTTCCCGCCGGGGAGGACCGGCCGGTAATCGGGACGCCTGGGGCGAAGAAGTCCAAGTCCAAGCGTAAAACAAAATCGAAAGCGAAGTCCGCCAAGAAACCGGTCGTACGACGGCGCACCACGAAGTAGACGGCCGACAAAGGACCGGCGGGCGGGCGGGCTAGCTAGGGCCGGTCGACGTTTTCGTGCCGTCTTCAATCAAATCAGACGGATACAGAATCACGGTGTCCCCGTTTTCCAGACCTGATTGCACTTCGGTTCAATCCACACCCCGGTGACCGAGTTCCAGCGCTTGGAGTCGAGCGCGGCCGGCAGCAACCCCTGTCCACCCCACCCGCTAATTCGTACCGCGTCGCCTGAACTGACAAGCACGGCATCTTCGGTGAGAAGTTCGACAACGATTTCCAACTCGGAACCTTCAACGATCTCGAACAAGGGGGTGCCGGCGGTAACCACGCGTTCACTGTCTTCGAACACACGAAGCACCGTGCCTGACACCGGCGCGACAACGGCAAGAGCCGCGAGTTTTCCGTCGGCAGAAGGCGCTTCGTTGCCGAGCAGTCGAGATTGCGCTCGCGCGACTTCCGACTCGGCGGCGCGCAGGGAAGCGTTGGCAGCGTCCAAGCCCGAGCGTGCCGACCGCGCCGTCTGTAAAAATACTTCGTGCGTCTCCTGACTGATCAGGCCCTGCGCAAAAAGTGCTTTTCGACGCTCGGCTTCGCCACGAGCGTGGTCATCGGCACTTTGGGCAGCCGCGACCTGCGCTGCGGCTTCGCGAACCCGAGCCCGGGCAACGGCAAGTTCAGCCCGAATCGACGCTTCGAGACGGGGATCTTCGGGAGCTGGGGTGACCATCGCCAGAACCTCATCACGCGCGACCTCTCGCCCTTCGTCGATGTCTGGCCGCAGTGCCATCACAAAGAGAGCAACAGCTGCCAGGGCACCCAGTCCGATCAAAATTTATTTTCGACGCATCATCGTTTCAGCCTACTCTCTTGTCTTCAGGACACCGACAAGGTCGAGGTGGTCAACCCGGCGACGAACGACGCGGCCAAAACATAAGTCTGCGCATTGGCAACGAACCGAAGACGATAGGTATCGCTTTGAATCGCTGCGGCAACGCCCAGAGACATCACGTACCCCAACCCCCAACCGACCGTCACAGCGAGTAGCGTAACCACCGCCTGCTCACCGAGTAACAACAGCGCGACCTCGTTTCGACGAAACCCCATTACGCGCAAACTCACCAACTCTCGTTCGCGCTCTGACAACGAAATCCTCGCTCCGTTGTAGACGACCCCGACCGCGATCACAGACGCAAATCCAAGCAGAAACCCGATAGCGATGTAGAGTCCCTGCCCCAACTGCTTTTCGAAAGACTCAAGCACCGAAGCGGGCGAGGCAACCCCGGCCACAATCGGCACGTTCTTCAGCAGGGCACTGACCGCGTGATGATCATCGCTTGCGATGCTGAGATGGGCCCCCGAAACAACAGCCGGGCCACCGGCGAGGCGATGTAACCATTGCGCTTCCACGTAAGCCGACAGACCCAAGAAGGCTTCCCACCCCCGCTCGTTCGATGAAGCCAGGCTTAAAGCGGCGCGGAGGCTCCGCTCGCATGGCCTCGGCTGGCGGCAGGCTTATCGCGTGCCTCACCGCTCCGAAAGCCCCAACTACCGCGGCAACCGCGCTGGCCGCGAACGCTAGAAACAACAGCGAAAAGCTCAAGTGATACTGGAGCACAGGGCAGTTAAAGTACTGCCCGTACATCAACAGACAGCGCTCACCGAGCCACATTCCGCCGCCGACCCCAAGCGCCAATCCGAGCATGACCGGCGTCAGTGCAAAGAGAAGGTAGTGCAGCCCGACCTCGCGATTGCGATAGCCGAATGCCTGCAGGACGGCGATTTTTGAGCGCTGGGTCACGATCAATCGTCCCAACACGAGGTTGAGCAGAACCCCAGCCACAGCAAGAAACACCACAGGGACAAATGTTCCCGTGACGCGGTTCTGGTCGAGTTCGCCCTCTAGAATTGCGTGGGAGGCCTGCGTGTCCCGACCGTAGGCCCCCAGGCCTCCGTAACGAGCCAGCACGCTGTCGGCAGTTCGGATCACGGCTCAGGATCGATCCCGGGCGCGAGTGCAAGCAGGGCTTCGTTAAATGCACCGGCCATCTCGTAGGCCGGGCCGATGACGTCACGACTCATCCACAACACACCGTATCGTTTGTCGTCAGGGAACAACGCTCCCGGCGGCACGGCGTAGGTATGTTCCGGCGCGATCGCGACTCCGACGATCTCGAATCGGCGCTTGCTCCCATTGATGATCGCCTGAATCGAGTCGCCAGGAACAAAGCCGTTCGCATCAGCAAAGTTCTTACTGATGATCACCTCGTCGGTCGCCCCGGCCGACGAGGTAGCGACCGCGCTGCACGCAAATATCGTTGAGTAGCGGTCGGCCAAGTTCGGGAAGTGAGACGAAGCGTCCCTGACGCTGGCGCATCGAGGCCGGGCAAATCCAACGTCGCTAGAAACGTCACTCGCGTATCCACGCCTGCTACACCGTCAATTGATTCTAACTGGCGACGTACCGATTCGGAAGCACGTTTCAACGGCGCCCAAACGTCGGCGAAGCGGGTCTCACGATAGTAAGACTGCTGCGCGTCAATGAGCGACTCGTAACTGCCGCGCATTGTGACCACCGTCATGATTCCACTGGCCACGACCAAGGCGATCGAAAGCATCTGACCTTTGAGAAACCACAGTTCACGCAGAAGCTTTCGATCAAGCGCCTTCACGACAGGCTCACCAACCGATGTCCGCGATCTTGGCGCGCCGCTGGTTGTGCCGACGCTCAACGATCGCACCGCTACTCATTCTTACGACCGTGTCTCCCATATCGGCGATGGCAGCGTTGTGAGTGATAATCGCTGTAGTCGTTCCCGTACTGCGATTTACTTCTTCAAGAATCGAGAGCACCAGTCGGCTCATCGCAGAATAGAACTTCGAGGCGCTTGGCAACGGCGCGCGCAATCGCGACGCGTTGCTGCTCACCGCCGGAGAGCTGCGCGGGGAAATGGTCGAGCCGGTCGCTTAGTCCAACCAACGCCAACGCTTCTTGCGGCGCCATTGGGTTCGCAGCGATGCCAGCCACCAGCGCAACGTTTTCGCACGCTGTCAGGCTCGGGATCAAATTGTAGAACTGAAACACGAAGCCAACATGGTGGCGGCGGTATTCGGTAAGGCCTCGTCGTCGAGGCCGCTGAGATCGAGGTCGAGGTAGCGAACATGCCCGCTGGTCGCGAGATCCAGGCCACCAAGGATATTGAGAAGCGTTGATTTCCCGCTTCCGGACGGGCCCAGAAGAACGAGAAGCTCGCCTGCAAAAAGGTCGAGGTCGACGTCGCGCAGCGCTTCCACGCAGACGTCTCCCATTTGGTAACTTTCCGAAAGCCCTCGTGCTTGCAACACTGGCTGCGCAGGATCTTGCGCAGGATCTTGCGAGCTCTAGTTGGGTGCGCCTTGCGCAGCTTTCGGTTTAGCGTTGTCTGACACGGTGCACCGACTAGTGCCCTAAACGATAGTCATCCCACGCGACTTGGCTCGTAGCTTCAGCGTAGTCGCGGGTGTGAGAGTGCCAGTTCTGGGTGTTGTGCCCGGTGGCGTTCTTGTACCAAGAGTTACAGGCCGGGTCGGCCCAAGTGGTTTTGGCTAGGCCTTCTTGTAGCAAAAGATTGAATCTCGCCTGCGCCTCCGCGGTTACTTCCATCGTTGCCAGGCCCTGGCCACGAAGATGCTCGAGAGCTTGAACCGTGTACTCGACCTGACGCTCGATCATGAAGGTAATCGAATTGTGGCCGAGGTTGGTGTTCGGTCCGTACAAAATGAAGACGTTGGGAAAATCGGCAACGGTGATTCCCAGATACGCTTGCGGGCCATCCTTCCAAACCTCGCGCAGGTGATTCCCGCTGCGGCCGACGAGGTCCATCGACCAGTGCCATGAAGTGGTTTCAAAACCCGTCGCATAAACCAAGACATCGAACTCGGCCTGGCTTGCGTCGTTGGTCACCACGCCCTGCGGCGTGATGCGTTCGATACCTTCGGTAACTAACTTCACGTTGTCGCGCATCAACGCCGGGTAAAAATCGTCGCTGATCAAAACGCGCTTACAGCCCAGAGGATAATCGGGGGTTAGCTTGGCGCGCAACGCAGCATCGTCTACCTGCGAGGCTAGGTGATCCAACGCTTGCCGGGTGAAGGCCGCCCTGCCCTGCTCAGTAAACGAGAATGCCTGCCAATATAAGTAGTCCGCACTTTGATAGATCTG
>JBLFWR010000038.1:0-25162 GCA_047611725.1 Binatia bacterium
GCTAGCCGTTCTCATCTCATACCAGGATCCGCCCGAACCCATCTCCATCGGAGCGCGCGGCGCAATCACGCGCGCAGGCACCTGGAATCCATCGAACAGATGCAGGAAGGACTCCGGCCGGTCACCGAGCCCATGGATTGCCACGATGAGTGGCAGCGATGCTTCGGGATCGGCTCCACCAGTTACCCGCTCAACGAATAGCAACGGCGATGGCTTGGCTGCGACTTCGGTGGCGTTAGGCGTTGCGACTTCGGCGACAACCGGTGCGGAAACCGCCGGTTCTTCCGCGGCTGCCGAAGCGACGCACGCGAACAGCGCGAACCCAAGAATTCCGAAACCAAACGACACCGACCGGCCCAGCTGGGGCAACAGTTGTTTACGATCCATAGAAAACTTCATCGACTTAACCTCGTTCGGAAACTTAAAAACCCGCATCAAAATATTCGTCCAAGCAGTGCGGGCACCGCATGCTCGGTTCGCAAGGGGCGCACACCAAGGGCCACCGATCGAAGCCCCGCTGTGCCCATCAAATCAAGTTCGAAATCGGTGTAGCCGCCTTCGGGGCCGATCGCCAAAACCACCGGACCTTCGACTGCGCTGGGGCAAGCCTGGCCCGTACCGGGGTGCGCGACAAGTCCGACAGCATCTTTGAGAAGCAACGGAAGTTCATCTTCGACGAAGGGGCGAAACAGCTTTCGCTGTTCGATGACCGGCAAGATGGTATCGCGTGCCTGCTCCAAGCCGAGAACCAAATGTCGGCGCAGCTCGGCTTCTGCCATGATCCGACTTTGCCAATAGCTCTTCTCGACACGGGCCCCGCCAAGAAGAAATAGTCTTTTGACGCCCATGGCGGTCGCGGCTTGAAGAACTTTGCCCAAGGTGTGCGGGCGTTGCAGAGATAGAATCAACGTACACGGCAGCGGTGCCGGTGGAGATTGGTCGAGCGTCACCTCCAGTTCGGCGTCTTTGTCGTTAATGTTCACGACTCGCGCAGTGCCGCAGGCGCCACCCATGACACCAACACGAACGGCATCGCCACCATCAACACGCAGCACATCGGCAAGATGATCGCGTCGCCGCCCGTCTACGCGCGCTCGGTTTCCAACCAACTCGTGTTCTTCAAGCAGCAGTAGGTTCACGATTCGATCTCCAGATCGCGCGGCCGGAAATTCGCGTCGAAACGCCAAGCACCCTGGCGAGTGGGGCCAAGCAGGGCCGCTTCCAGCTCGACGAGGAACTCCGCGCGCGGCACCTCACAGGCTCCAAGGCGGGCCAGGTGCGGGGCCTGGTTCTGGCAATCGATGAGTGTGAAGCCCCACACTTCCAGCTGCCGAGCCAGCCAAACGAACGCGATCCGGGAAGCCCCGGGCTCAACGGAAAACATCGATTCGCCAAAAAACGCCGACCCAAGCGAAACTCCATACAGACCACCAACCAGTCGATCGCCATTGCGGACCTCCACGCTGTGCGCGAAACCCAGTTTGTGCAGGGCGACATAGGCCTGGCGCATGTCGGCGGTAATCCATGTCCCGTCCTGATCTGGCCGCGGCGTCGTGCTGCAGGCCTCCACCACCGATTCGAACCCGGTGTCCATCGATAGGTTCCAGGAACTGCGGCGCAGAGCCTTGGCCACACTGCGCCCGGCATGGAGGCGATCGGGCGACAGAATCGCGCGCGTCTCGGGCGAGAACCACAGAATCGGCATACTTTCGTCGTACCAGGGGAAAATCCCGCTGGCGTAGGCGAGCAATAGCCGCTCAGGGCGCAAGTCGCCTCCCACCGCGAGGAGGCCATCTGGCTCGGCTTCGGACACCGGTGGAAACACGAAGGTCTCCGGTAATTTGTAAACGGTCATACTTTGAGTGCACCCGGCGACTACGACCGGTTGAAAAGGAGTGTGTGGCGGTGTCTGATCCGGCTCAACCGATTCCGGCCTATGCGGTGGGAAAACTTTTGCCGGCTCTTTTTCGAAAACCGGCACTCCGACACTTCGACTCCCCAAAGGGTGACCCTGCGCCTTCATGACGAACCAAAATTCGAACTCCCCGTCCGGTGGCCACACCGACCCTCGACGCCACTACCACGACCTGCGTGTCGCGAAGATCATTCGCGAGACCCACGATGCCAGCTCGATCGTGTTCGAGATCCCCGACGATCTCGCCGAAGCCTTCCACTATAAGGCCGGCCAGTTTTTGACGCTGGATGTACCCTACGAGCGCAAGAAGCTGTTCCGTTGCTACTCGCTGGCCAGCGCCCCCGGCATCGATTCTGAGCACAAAGTCACGGTCAAGCGTGTTGTAGATGGTCGCATCTCGAACTGGGTGAACGATCGGCTCAATGTTGGCGACACCGTTACGGTGCTGCCTCCGGCAGGCGATTTCGTGCTCGTGCCCGAGGAAGAAAGCGAGTTGGTTCTGTTCGCCGGTGGCAGCGGCATCACACCCTGCATTTCGATCATCAAGACGGCGCTGGCAACCACCAAGCGTAAAGTCCGATTGTTCTACGCCAACCGCGATCAGCAATCGGTGATCTTCGCCGATGAATTGTCGGCCCTGGCCACCGCCAACCCGGATCGCATCAGCATCACGCACCGCCTCGATGTCGAAGACGGCTTCCTCGATGAGTCTGGCGTCCGAGCCTTCCTCTCCGATGCCAGCGATGCCTCATTCTACATCTGTGGCCCCGGCCCGTTTATGGATGTGGTTGAGAATTCGCTGGCGGCACTATCGGTTGCCACCGAGCGAATTCACATTGAACGCTTTTCGTCTCCTGCCGACGGCGAGACTCTGGCTCCGGCCACCGGGGCCGAAGTGGCAATCGCCGTCATCAATTTGGATGGCGCCTCTCACGAATTGCACATGCACGAGGGCGAGACTGTGTTGGCCGCCGCCAAGCGCGCAGGCATCGAACCACCGTTCTCCTGCGAAAGCGGATTTTGCGGCTGCTGCATGGCCAAGCTCAAACAAGGCTCTGTCGAGATGAAGGTCAACGACTTCCTTTCTGCAGAAGAAGTCGAGGAAGGTTGGGTTTTAACTTGTCAGTCGGTTCTCAAAGGCGGGCGCTGCGAAATCGAGTACCCCGACTGAATCGACCACATGCCTGAAAAATCAATCTACAAAATCGTTTTCACTCACGAAGGCCAGGTCTGGGAAATCTACGCAAAAGAGATCTCTCAGAGCAGCATGTTCGGATTCGTTGAGGTCGAAGAATTGCTGTTTGGCGAAAAGTCTTCGATCGTCGTGGACCCTACAGAGGAGAAGCTTCAAATAGAGTTCGCCGGAGTAGACCGCACTTACATTCCGCTGCATGCGATCTTGCGTATCGATTCAGTCAAGCGAAAGGGAATGCCACGAATCACTCCTGGAAGTGAGGACGGCTCGAAGGCGAAGTCCAAATCGAAGATCTCGACGTTGTCGCACATCGACTTCACGCCGCCCGAGAAGAGAAGGCGCTGAGCCTGAACGCTCCCTCACCGCGGCGCATTGCCAAACCCCAGGGCAGCGTTCTATAAGAAGCGGATGAGCCCAAAAAACCGCCCCAATAACCCGCTCTCGCTTGCCCGCAGTGTGATCGGGGCCGTCGCACGGACCAGCGTGGCTGTGATGTTGCTGGTTGCGCCCGCATCAGCCGTTCAGCTCGAAGGAAAATCCTACTCCAACTGGTCGGAGTACTTTCAGTCGGAGTACTTTGAAACCAACGGCAAACGCTGCGGCAAACCAGCGAGTGTTATCAGCGGCGCCCGCGCAGCGGACCCCGGTGATTGCACGTTTTCTGTGACCAACCCCACTTCTGATTACGACACGACCGACATCTATGAAGTCAAAGTTGTTGTCCATGTCATCGAGAACACCGGCGGCGACGGTCAAATATCCGATGCGCTGATTCAAAGTCAGATCGATGTCTTGAACGAAGACTTTCAGGCGATCGTGGGGACCAACGGCGCACCCGGCTTCGATACCGGCGTTCAGTTCGTGCTGGCCGACACCGACCCTGGCGGCAGCCCCACCACCGGCATCACCCGCTCGGTGAACGATACGTGGTTCAACGATAATGATAGCTATTGGAACACCCTGGCCTGGGACACCAATGTCTACATGAACGTCTACACAAACCTGGCTGGCGGGAATCTCGGGTACGTTCCCGATCTGCCACAGGGTGGTCTAGCCGGCAATAATTCAGATCGCGTGGTCATCTTGTGGAGCACGTTTGGTCGCAACGCCCCTGGAGCTGCACCTTTCGACCTGGGTCGCACGCTTACCCATGAAGTCGGCCACTACCTTGGACTGGAACACACGTTCAACGGTGGCTGTGGGACTTCTGGAACTCCGGGCTGCTACTCAAGCGGCGATCTGATTTGCGACACCAATGCCGAGCAAACCGACACCAGCGGCTGTCCCGGCAATAAGTTGAGCTGCGGATCTTCTGACCCGACCGACAACTACATGGACTACAGCGACGACGCCTGCATGGAGATGTTCACCGACGAGCAGTCGCACCGAATGCGTTGCAGCCTTCTTAACTATCGCCCCAACCTGTACTCCGTCGTGACAACCGCAGTGTGCGGCGACAACACCCGTGAGGGCAGCGAAGAATGCGATGGCACCGACGACGCATCGTGTGTCGCCAGTTGCCAAGTTGACTGCCAGTGCCCGCCCCCGGTTTGTGGTAACGATGTGATCGAAAGTGGCGAAGAGTGCGACGGCACCGATCCAGGCGCGTGCCCAACCGGCACCTGCGGTATTGCTTGTGCCTGCCCTGCACCAGCGTGCGGCAACGATACAATAGAAAGCGGCGAAGAGTGTGACGGGACCGCAACCGGTAGCTGCCCGACCGGCGCTTGCGATGGCGACTGCACCTGCCCTGCCCCGGTTTGCGGCAACGATATTACCGAAGGAAGCGAAGATTGTGACGGCACCGACGACGCAGCTTGCTCCAGCCTGTGCGAGGTTGACTGTATCTGCCCAAGCACGTGCAACGACCGCGACCTGTTCGTAAAGAAGCTGGTTTCGAAAGAACGCAGATTCAAGATCAAGGGCGAAGTGGACAACTTCGTCGGCACCTATGATGGCTTCGATCCACGCAACTCCTTCTTACTCGACGTTTCCCAAGGCGCAGGCATGGTCTCAATCTCCATCCCGTCGCTCGATATAGGTTGGGAGAAACGTTCGAGACCGGACCGCGGCAAATACATATGGAAAGGCGACATCGGCGGCGTGCGCGTGGTCAAGGTTATCGACTTGTCGGAGAAGCGAGGCTTCATCCGTGTGATCCTTGTCGGCAAGTTCGTCACCGGTGCGACCACGATCGACGTCTCCGACCCAACGTTGATTCTTGCCGAACTCACGATGGACGGAGCCTGCTCAACCGAGCTCTACCGCAAATAGAGAACCTGTCTGGGGCGAGCGCACATACCGATGAGCTCTCGCTCCAGGCAGGCGCCTCATGCGCCACCCACCGCGGTAGAAATCCAGGCGGCGGGCACACTCACGATTGCAGACGTCGTGGGACCCGACCTCGATGTCCTGATCTGCGGCATCAACCCCGGACTGTATTCTGCAGCCGCCGGGCATCACTTCGCACGACCCGGGAATCGTTTTTGGCAGGCACTTGCGGATTCCGCGATGACGCCTTCCCTGTTGTCGCCCTACGATGAACACCGCCTTCCCGAGTATGGAATAGGGCTTACCGATCTCGTGGCACGAACAACCGCTCGTGCTTCAGAACTTTCTGAAGACGAACTGGCCGAGGGGGCGGCGCTGTTAACTCGAAAGGTCGAACAACTGGAACCACGTTTCGTCGCGATTCTAGGGGTGACCGCGTATCGAAGCGCGTTCGCAAGGAAAGCGGCCAGTGTCGGCGAACAACTTGAACAATTGGCGGGCGCGCGCCTTTGGGTGTTACCGAATCCAAGCGGGCTCAATGCTCACTATCAACGAGCCGACTTAGCTACTGCCTTCACCGAGCTGCGAGTCCAACTCGTCACCGGGCGGCGGACCGCCTCGAAAGAACGCGGCGATGCGCGAGGCGACGATGCGAACGCCGCGCCAAATCTTCGGAAGAATCCAAACGAGCGCGAGTAAGAAGACAACCAATCCCGTCAGGAACACCAACGGATAGTTCAGCGCTCCCCACAACCCAGCAACCACCAACGCATCTTCACCCACTGATGCAATGCTGTTCGTGAACGGTTCGGGCGACATGTTGATCAAGACGCGTGTGCCGGCCTTGGTCGCATGCGTGACCGCAGAAACGCCTCCCCCGAGAATACCGGCAGCCAACGCCACCGCAGGATCGACCTCACCAACCGCGCTGGCGGCTAAAAGGGCCCCAGCGGGAATCCGAACGAACGTATGAATCGCGTCCCAACCCGTATCCACACCTGGGATTTTGTCGGCGAAGAACTCGGCCATGTACATGATGCCTGCGGCCGTCATCACCAGCGGATTGGAAAGTATCTCCAGCCCCGGTGGCAGCACCATGTTTCCGCTGGCCCCGAGGAATCCGAGAACGAGAATCGACGCATACAGGTTAATTCCGCTGGCCCAGGCCACGCCCATACTCAGCGCGAGAATTTTGGAGACTTCGGTGAGTTGATCCATTCGAGCAGTCAACGCCCGGGGCGCGGACGGGGCAACTCGGGGCCTGCCGCCAAAACGCTGCGGCATTTCGCCGCTTGGGTTGACGCTCAGCGAGCCAGCGACATAGAACGTCAGAGGGCGATGCTGCGCGACGCCCGAGCATCCCAACGCGCCGCAGGAGTAAACCATGACGAAGGCACCCATTCTCAGCGTTATCGCCCTCTCGATTATTGCGTTCGCCGCGCAACCCGCCACGCAAGTCCACGCTTTCGGCGCAGGCTCGGGAACCGTGGTCGATGTCGAAAACGAAAAACAGATCCGCGCGCTCTACGAAGATTTCGAAACCGGTTGGAACACCCACAACGCCGACCAGATGGCCGACATGTGGGCGCTGGACGGCGACCACCTCGAACCCGATGGACGCAGTGCACAAGGTCGCGAAGAAGTGCGCATGCTGTTCACCAAACAGCACGCAAGTTTCTTCAAAGACACGATTCTCGACCTGTCGATCGACTCGGTCTGGTTCGTTAGCGGCAACGTGGCACTGATAGACGGCACCTATTCTGTGGCCGGCATCAAGGATCCAGCCGGCACCCAGCTTCCGACTCGGGAAGGCCACCTAACGTCGGTCTTACTGTTCGAGAAAGACCGATGGTGGATCGCCGCGAGCCGCTTAGCCATTCCGATTAAAGTCCCCTGGCGGCAGGACTAGAAAATCGGGGACGGGTACCGATTTATTCGGGGGGTCTGGCTGGCACGCGTCGGCGACTGGACGACTGACCTATCCGGTGGAACGTCGCGCTTTTGTCGGTTCAGCGAACCACGACCCCAACGTATGGCTTAATGTCCGTTGGGGTCGCGTTCGTTGTGGTGGCATCGGCGATGCGAGCGAACCGTTGGCAGATGCCGTCTCCTACCAACGAGCCAGGTAGTTTCCGCCGATCTCGAAAGAGTCGTCCACCGACGAGGCTGCAGCCATATAAACAATGTCCTGAAACTGAACATCACCGTGCCCCTGTAATAGCCGATCACCCACCAGCGCCCCCATGCTGTGCCCCATCAGTGTGAGCGGAAGGGTGTCGCCCGCGCTCTGCTTTTGCCACGCAGCCAATGTGTTCCCAAGACTCGTTAGCGGACCGCGGACATCGACAAGAGCAGCGCCCTCTGCGTCCAGGACTTGAGTCCGAACCGTACGCCCGCGCGCCTCCCGCGGACCGTCGAACATGACCGTCACACGGCGGAGCATCACATCCCAAATGTCCCCACCTATCGTGTCGACAATTCCGGTCGTGATGATCTTCGCAGGAACCCTCACGGTCGAAAGCACCTGGTCTCCGACTCGCGCGAGCGTCCAGTCCGATTCTTTACATCTATTCGGCGTGTTGACGTGCGGAGCCCAATCGCCTCGGCAACTCCCAATTTTCTGGTTCGCATCGGTCTTGTCGCATTTGGGCTTGTCCGGAACGCTTTCGAAACGCTCGCTCTGCAGACAGTAGCGCTCTACGAGGGCGTACAGCTGAGACAAAAACGACAGCGGAAGGCGGGCGGCTGTCTGAGCGACCTGAGAGGTGAGAGCAATTGGTGAAGTAGGGACTGCCCAAGCTGGGTTCTTCGCTCCGTTGCGAAGTTCAAAGAGATGCGCTCGGTAGCTCGAGACAACCCCTGAGCTCCACTTGATAAAAATTGGATAGTAGCCGTCTTCCAATATTTGGTTCGTGCGATCGACAACGCGTTCGCGACGCAATCCGGGTCGGTTCATTCCTCCGTGGATGTAAATCAAAACACCGTTAGGAAGACTCTCGCGGCGCTCATCAATACTGGCCCTGATTCGTTCGAGATGACACGCGAGAGCTGCACGATTCGAAAGATATTTGGAATCGCGTTCTGCCTGAGAGGTCCTTCCGCAGGCTTTCGGGTGAACCGTCGGCACGAGTTCTCCGCCCTTCTTTCCTGCTTTAGGTCTGTACTCAAGCGGAGTCCAAAATCCATCGCCATCAACCTCGATCGCGTGGAGGGAGAAGTCGGTCTGGAGGCTGGGTGCATAATGACTTAGACACTTATCGCCATTGCCCGCACTACCACACGGCGCGCTGGCCAAGGCGACTTGTGCTGTAGAAAAAATTAGCGCTGCACTGACAGCAAGTGTAAACGTTCCACGTCGATTGGCCATCACGAACACCCTCCCCCATCGCAAAATCTGAATGGATATTGGGTACCTTTTCTCGCCGCCCTAAAAAGTTGACACAAGTCGCGAACGCGCCCAGTCACCTCAATACGCAAACCGCGTTTTCTCGCTGTCGAATCACTAGACAACCGCTGCCCACACCAAGATCGTCCTCTCGAAGCAATACGCGGGTGAACGGCGCGGAGTTAGGCCCACCAAAAAATTCGCAAGCTCAGGGCCAAAGACGCAGGGTCGAGTGAGTCGGCGATCTGCGCCGGGAGAGCAGGCCGGCCCCACTCACATCGGCTTTAGCGCATCTCCATGGATTGTCAGCCACTCGATGAGACCTGCACCTATCCCAGGTGCGATGGTTTCCCTTAAGGACAAAATCAATCCGTTCTCGTCGAATACGTAATCGTCACTTCCCACGAATTCGAAAGGAGGCACGTCAGTAACTTGATACAGGATCGTAAATTGGCTGTGCAAGGTACGGCCATCAGTCTTGATTTCAATACTATTGATGCGTCGAGAAGCAACGCGTCTGTCGAGAACACTGACCGAGCCATCAAAATTGGCAACGATGTCTTCTCTGCCCGTTAGCTGGGGTGTCACCAATCTTTCGTCATCTGAAGATCGCGCGTAGGTCGCATCAGAATGAAAACAGGATGATACGGTCTGCCACTCACCATGGTTGAGCCCATCTTCGAATCCTGCCGCGTACTTTAGCCAAATCTGGATCATATCTTGTCCCTCTCTCCGTGAGTTGCTGTGTCTCGCAATATCCAAGTCTTATTATAGGACCACGGCTAAAGCTTGCAGTCTCATCATGCAACCATCAAAGAGAGTCCCCCTATGGAAAAGGTAAGTTTCGCAAGCATGCCGTGCTCGATGGCGCGGACCCTGGATATCGTCGGTGAGTGGTGGTCGCTTTTGATTATCCGCGACATATTTATTGGCATTCGACGATTCAACGCCCTGAGGAATCACCTGGGCATCGCGCGGAATATGCTGCAAAGGCGCCTGCTACGACTGGAAGAGGGCGGCATTATCTACAAAAAACCCACCAGCGACGCGCACTCTGAATACCATCTTACCGAAGCTGGCGTGGCGCTATATCCGGTACTGCTCGCGTTCGTGAAATGGGGAGATGATTGGCTGGTTGATGAAAAACCACCCAACTTGTTCATCCATGACGACTGTGGACATGCGGTCAGTGCCGAAGTGGTATGCAACCATTGTGGTGAAGTATTGGGTGCCCACAACGTTACGCAAAAGGGTGGACCAGGTATGCCCAAGTCCGAAGCTCGTCGCCTGGAACAACTGATTTCAGAGGTCAAGAAGGCTCAATAGGGGCCGGTTACCGAGTCGGCGGGACGTACGCTTCTCGGAGAAAATCCAGGCGGTGCGGAGCGAAGTCGACCACGAACAGTAGACCGGCGGCTCGGCGCCCTCTGCAGCCAACAGTCTGGCGGAATGTTGACAACTTCGAGCGCGCTCGGATCTCAAAACAGCGCGGCCGAGGTCCGGCGAAAGCCTCTTTCATCCCCTAACCTGTGAGGTCCTTGCTCATGACGGATAGCCCACGAACCCCCTACGACGCCCTCGGCGAGGCGGGAATCCGCACGCTCGTCGACCGCTTCTACGACCTCATGGAGACGCGCCCCGACGCAACTACGATTCGAGCCATGCACGCGAGCGACCTGACGCCGATGAAGGAGAAGCTCGCGGTATTTCTGATCGGTTGGATGGGAGGTCCATCCGACTACACCAAGCGATTCGGCTCCATTAACGTGCCGTTGGTGCACGCGCCCTACGCCATCGGGCCCGGGGAGCGCGATGCTTGGATGCCCTGCATGGAGCAGGCTCTCACGGAGTGCGACCTACCCGAAGCGCTTCGCGACCGTGTCACCACACTTTTCGCTCAGATGGCTGAGATGTGCCGAACACGCGAGAGCGACGGATCGCTTCGTGCGCAGTTCTCCCAACCTACGCGATAGAATCGAGGCGGCGTTTCTCAAGATCAGAGATTGCGCAGCAACCCGTTCCCCTGTCACTGATGGTGTTCCACCCAAGCCGCCACCCAAGCCGCGACCTAACGCCGCAGAAACTTCGGCTCGAACCAGACCAGCATCGCGGCCAGTGCGGTGATGGTGACGCCGAAGCAGATCACCATGTTCCACGCGACAAGCAGGCCCAATGCACGCGGCGGAAGAAATTCAGAACTCGCCATCGACAAGAAGCCGGCGATCACGACCACAGCGTTATAGAAGATAGCGATGCCGGCGCTGTAGAGCGTCTCTCGCATCGCGTCCGAGCTGTCGAGACCACGCCTGCAACAGTCGCGGTACCGCGCCACAAAGTGTACCGCATAATCCACACCGATACCGATCGCGATCGCGCCGAGGATCGCGGTGGTTACGCCCACTGGTTCACCGATCCAACCGAGGCCGCCAAACGTAGCGATGGTCGCAATCCCAACAGGAGCGCTCGTGAGCAACCCGCCGACAACCGAACGCAGCATGAGCGACGCCATCAACCACACCAACAGTAGCGCGGTGGAAAGAGACGCAATCTGGCTTGTTACAATCAGGTCTATGAACTCGTACGTTTCGCGCGCAGAGCCAGAGACGTGAGCTTTCAGGCCCAACGGTGCCAAGTGTTTTAGGCCAGCGGCGTCTATCGATTGTATGACGTGTGACAACAACGGCGAGTGGTCGCTGCCCGCCTGAGCGCGTACGTTGGCCAGCGCGTAGTCATAATCAACGACGTCGTCGAAATCGTCGGGCTCGCCGGAGATGGAGTAAAGTAACAAGTACTGAGCGATCAGTTCGCGACTGTCAGGGATACTGTCGGCGCCCGGATCCTGCGGGTTCATGACAGCGCTCATTCTTTTGACGTAGTCGGCGATCGAACGAGATTCACCGACGCCATCGATGGTTTCTATTTCGTTTTGAAAGGCATCAAGCGCGCGAAGGTTGCCAGGATCTTTCCAAGCGTCTATCTGATTACCGTCAACGATGATCTCCAGCGGAAGCGACGCGCTGAAATGTTCAACCATCGCGGCATCAGCCGTACGCACGATGTTGTCGGCGGGAAAATTTTTGAGAACCGATCCGTCGATCGTAAGCATCGGGAAGCCGGCTAACGCGACTACTATGACAACCAGCACCCCCATCAACGGCCGCCCAGGACGCTCAGTGACAAGCCGGTGGAGATAGTCGATGGCGCGGCTCATGCCGACCCCTTCCTCTGAGACCATCGTCACAAAACGGGCCAATTCCCGCCGAGGACGCGGCAAAACCACCAAGGTAGCCGGCAGCAAAGTTAGGGAGAACACCATCGCAGCCAGGGTCCCGAACGCCGCGAAGTATCCGAATGATCGGTTGGTAGACATTGACGACGTCGCCAACGACGCCAACCCCGCGGCTGTGGTCAACGATGTCATTGTCACCGCCACGAACATGCCCTGCATCGTTTCGAACACCGCCTCGCGGTGGTCTCTATCCGTATCCCTCGCCAACACGTGCATGTAGTGGTGAATGACGTGAATCCCGTCCGCGATCCCAATCGGCACGAGCATCATCGGCAGCGGTGAATTCAGCGCCGAGAAGAACTGCCCTGTCCAAGCCATCAAGCCGAGCGTCCACACAATCGAACCGAAAACCACGAGCAGGGTCAGCACTACGCCGCGAACGCTGTGGAGTGCGAGCGCGAGTGCCACGGCCGCCGTGACGACCACGATTGGCATGACACGCATTATCTCGCGGTTGTTGATGCGCGCCATTTCGTTTTCCACGATCGGGCGGCCGGCGATTTCCAGAACCGACGATCCGTGCGGCGCTGCAGTAATGATTCGTTCTAACGCAGCGTGGATTTCTTCCTTGTTCGAGCCGGGTATCAAGTCGGCGGCAACGATGGTCGCCTTGCCGTCATGGCTGACTACCGTTCCCAACATCATCGGGTTGGCGAATACGGCCTTGCGAATCTTGTCGGCCTCGACCTGCGTTGTCGGCGGCTCAACGAAGAACGATTCGACCGTCAACATGTCGCCGTCCGACGCAATATTGTCGACCTCACTGAGACTGACGAGATCGTCCCCGTCCAGGGCGTCAACGCCCTTCACTTCCTCTGAAAGGTGCGCGACCAGCGCTAGCGTCTCCGGCGTGAATACTCCGTGCGACCCTTCATTGACGACGAGGACCATCGCTGGCTGCCCGATGGCAAAATATTCGAGCGCCCATCTCTTGTAGGCAATTTCCGGGTGGTCGGGCGGAAAGATTTTCTCCATGTCGAAATCGACACGGAGGCTCGGAAGCTGCGCGGCGAAAGCAACAGTGGCCAAGGTGAACGCGATGATCACGAACCAGGGGCGCGAAACGATGAATCGATTAAACCAAGTCATGTAATTTATGGGCGCGAGCTATCGCTTCCGATACACCGTCGCTAGCCAGGGCTGCTCATCGCGCGGTTTTCCCGGTGGGCGATAGTAGTGTTCGAGTTCCTCGAAGCCTGCTGCACCCACCAACCGCGTCCAGGTTTCATAGTCGTGGTAGGCACCGTAACGATCTCCGTTCCAACCTTCCTGATTGTCGCCGCGTGGATTGGATGCGAACAGAACGCCGCCGGGCATGAGCGCGCCGTGGAGATCGCCAAGCACGCGCGGCAGTTCTTGGGTGGGAATGTGAAAGAGCACGGCGTTCGCGAAGATGCCGTCGAAACGTTCGGGTGGAAGATCCAGAGTCAGCATATTCTGGTGGAGGACCGGACAGCCGGAATTCTTTCGGGCCATCGCGCAAAAATTCTCTGCGGCATCTAAACCAGTGGGCTCGTGTCCTGCTTCGCGAAAAGCAATCAGGTCGCGGCCCGGTCCGCAGCCCAAGTCCAGAATTTGAAACGGAGGCTCAGCTTCGATGTGCCGCAGCAGCGCACGACGGTTCTGAGTTACATCATGGTCTTTAGTGCCTCGCCAAAAGGATTCGGCGGTGTTGTCGTAGTGGGCGATGGTTCTCGCCGAGAGCTGGTTGAGGCCTTCGAGCCCTATCTTGAATTCGTCCGGCATTCGTTCACAGCCCGTCGCGGTGAACAACGCGGCAATTTAAGTCGAGAAGGCGATGACGAGGCGAAGTCGCGGACCCTTCACCAGCGGAGTCCACCAGCGGAGTCGTAGCGCCCAAGTCGCGCTGTGTCGAACGTTCCCCGTCTTGTCGAACACGTCTCAACGGTGTTCGTAATACCAAAACCTACGCCCCAGCCTCCCTTGATACTACGGCGGAAGTGACGACGCCCGAGCTGTCCTGTGTTCGCTTGAAATCGGATGCTGAGGCGGCGATTTCTACCGACCGCGAAATTCGGCATGATGCAGCCGCCCGCGGGCAGGAGAAAGACGACATGGCGATCGTGCAAACACTCGACAAGATCTCAAACGGACGAAGGGTCCTGGCCATCAAGAGCCCGGTGACCCTGGAAGACCTTGGTGAATTTGAGGTCGCCACGAAGGCTGATGTCCAGGCGGCCGTGGCGCGGGCACGAGCCGCTCAGCCTGCCTGGGCCGCGCTCGGGGCCAAGGAGCGGGCGGGATTCATGTGGAAGCTTCGCGACCAGTTCGTCGATCGCGCGGACGAAATCGTAGACGTGATCTGCAAGGAAACCGGAAAGACCGCCCAGGAAGCTCTGATGATGGAGGCCTTCGCGCCCTGCGACGCCATCACCTACTGGGCCAAGCACGCCAAGAAAATTCTCGCCGACCGTCGCCAGGGCATGCACTTGCTCGGGCCAATGAAGAAGATGAAGTTCGTGTACCGCCCGCTCGGAGTAGTCGGCATTATCACGCCTTGGAACGGACCGATGGCACTGGCCACCAATCCCGTCGTGCAGGCTCTGCTTGCGGGCAACGCCGTTTTGCTCAAACCCTCAGAGATCGCGCCCCTGTCAGGGCAACTGCTTGGCAACATGATGGAAACGATCGGGCTTCCCGAGAACGTGTTTCAAGTGTTGCACGGCGACGGAGAAACCGGCGGCGCGTTGCTTGAAGCAGGCGTAGACAAAATTTCCTTTACCGGCAGTGTCGCAACCGGCCGTAAGGTAGGCGAGATCTGCGGTCGCAACTTGACACCCTGCACGCTTGAACTCGGCGGTAAAGATCCGGCCATCATTTGCTCCGACGCCAACCTCGAACGAGCCGCACGCGGCACCGTCTTTGGAGCGTATTTCAACACCGGCCAGGTCTGCATGTCGTTGGAGCGCGTCTATGTGATGGACGACGTCGCCGACGAGTTCATCGCCAAGTGTGTCGAACACACCAAGAGCTTGCGCGTGGGCGACCCCAAAACCTGCGACGTTGGCGCGATTTTTATGGAGCGCCAGCTCGAGATCATCGAAAGCCACGTCGAGGACGCGCGTGCCAAGGGCGCCACAATTCACACCGGAGGCAAGCGTGCCGAAGGACTGAAAGGGTTGTTCTACGAGCCCACGGTTATCTCCGATCTGACCCCCGACATGAAGGTGCTCACGGACGAAACCTTCGGCCCCGTACTCCCAATCGTCCGGGTGCAAAGCGAAGAGGAAGCCATCGAGCTTGCCAACAAGAGTGACTACGGCTTGACCGCGAGCGTTTGGACGAAAGACAAAGTGCGGGGCGAAGCGCTGGCCCGTCGCATTGACGCCGGATCGGTTGCGATCAACGACCACAGCATTACCTACGGCGTTCTCGAAGCGCCCTTTGGCGGTGTCAAAAACAGCGGTGTGGGTCGCGTCAACGGCAAGGAAGCGCTGCGCAGCTACTGCTACGAGCAGCCGATCATCTCCGACCGCTGGGGCCGCGACACGGAAAGCCAGTGGTACCCGTTCTTACCCGCCGACTTCGACGGCATGAAGAAAGCAATGAAGGTCCTCTACAAAACCCCGATCGGCCGCTGGATGGCATAAATCGGGGACGGGTACCGATTTCCTGCCGCCGTCAATTCAGCGCTTTCGCACCGCAAACCTGGTCGAGACTGAAAAGAATCGGTACCCGTCCCCGATTCTTTTAGTCAAGCTCGCGGCGCAATTTGGCAAGCCCTTCTTCGATACTAACGGTCGCGACGTAGCCGAGGTCTTTTTGCGCCGCGGTGATGTTGTACCAATGAGCGGTGCTCATCTGACGAACGACGAAGCGAGTGACGGGGGGTTCGCCGCTGATTCGAAACACGCGCCAAACAAACTCGGCGACCGCGCCGATCGCATAGGCGACCGCAACAGGGATGCGTCGTTGGACCGGCGGCAATCCCGCGGCTTCTAGAAACGCGTTGGTGATCTTACTCGCTGGCCAGGGTTCACCCTGACTTATGAAATACGCTTTGCCGGCGCACGGTGCGCCGGGCGCGAGACGCAAAGCGGCTTGCACATGGGCCGCGGCGGCGTTGTCGATGTAAGTGGTGTCGATGAGCTTGTCTTCGGTGCCAACGAACACCATGCGGCCTGCGCGCGCTCGTTCTAGCAAACGAGGGATCAGGTGGTTGTCGCCAGGGCCCCACACCAAGTGCGGACGAATCGCGACGGTCGCCAGTTTAGAACAGTTGGCTGCGAGCACGGCGCGTTCGGCGACAGCTTTGGTCGCGGGATAAGCGCCTTCGTAGTGGTCGGGATACGGCAACGATTCGTTGGCACCTTCAATGTCACCACCGGCGTGCACAACACTCGGGGTGCTCGTGTAGATGAGGCGCGAAACGCCGTGGTGTTGGCATGCGGCAATCACGTTTTCGGTGCCGACAACGTTGGTCAGCCGGTACGATTCGTACGGCCCCCACATGCCTGGCTTACCCGCCACATGAAAAACAACGTCGCAACCTTCAACGGCACGCAGCACTGTAGCTTTGTCGGCGATATCGCCGCGCATGGTTCCGACACCGCGAGCGGCCAGCTCGGGGTAGTCGCCCCGAGCAAGAATGCGCACGGTATCGCCGCGCTCAAGTAGCTGTTCGACGATCGCTTTTCCCAAAAAGCCACCGCCGCCGGTCACCAACGCGTTCACGCTTTCGAACTCTTGACTCGTTTGCTCGCCCACACGGCGAGCTTTTCGCGTCCGATTTTAGCGTTGTGACGAATGTCTACGGGGAAGCCTGGATGAAACAGCACGGTTTCAATGCAGCGAGTGTGTTCGTAGCCAGCACCGAGTTCGAGAAGCTCTTCTATCAACTTCGCGTTGGCGATTGGCCGGGCATCGGCAAGTTTCTCAACACACAGGACGGGGGTTCCACCGACACCAACCAGCGCCGTGCGACGAACCGCCTCGTGGGTGTTGAACACCGCTTCGCAGGGGATGGTGAAGCGAACACCTTCTGTCGTCCGGACTCGATGTGCTTTGCGACCGCAGAACCACAGTAGACCGTCGTCGTCAAAGTAGCCGACATCACCCATGCGATGCCAGAACGTTCCGTCGTTACCGGCGATCTTGGCCAGTGCGGTGGCCTCGGGGCGGTTATAGTACGCGCGAGTGGCTTGCGGGCCGCGCACGGTGATCTCTCCGACCTCACCGTTGGCAAGAACGTTATCGTCGTTCCACTGCGCAATCGGTCCGTCGTCAATTCGAATGATCCGTACTTCGACAGAAGCAACCGGGCGGCCAACACAGACACCTGCACCAGCATCGGTTGCCGCAGCAGTTTTTTCCAGCACGTCGCGACTTGAGATGCAGGCCACGGGAAGACATTCCGTAGCGCCATAGGGCGTCAGAATTTCGGCGCCTTCGGGCAACATCTCCAAGAAACGCCGCATGACTTGCGCCGGGACAGGAGCGCCCGCTGAGATCACGCGTTTCAATGTGGGTAAACGCAAACCGTGTTTGGCGCCGTACCGACTCACGGTGTCGAGCAACGCCGGTGAACCGAACATGTTAGTGACGCCGAAGTCCTCGACAGCCTCCGCAATTCGTAACGGATTCACATCGCCGGGTCGGGTCGGATCCATGTCGGGGATCACAGCCGCCATACCGAAGGCCGGATCGAACAGCGCGAACAGGGGGAACGTAGGCAGGTCTACCTCACCAGGATCAATCACGGCGAGGTTGCGAATGGCTTCGACCTGCGCCGCAAAGTTTTCGTGACGGTACTCGACGCCCTTGGGCAAGCCCGTACTACCGCTCGTGAAAAGAATCGCTGCGAGTTCATCGGGGTTCGTGTCGGCAATCGGCTCAGCCTGACTAGCGAGCGGACCTTCGCGAAGTTGCGCCAGAGTCGCCCCACCCCAGAACCAACGCCGACCGACGGTGACGTTCTTGCGAATCGTCGCGCGTCCCCAGCCAAGCACTACACGCGCAGCATGCGCGGCCGGTACGCCGATAAACGCTTCGGGTTCGGCTTCGTCGAGACAGGCTTTCAAGCTGGAAAGACCGATGCCGGGATCCACAACGATCGGAACGGCGCCGATGCGAAAGACAGCAAGAGTCAGGGCAAAGAACTCAAGGCTGGGGCGCACCAGCAACGCAGTGCGAACCCCGCGTTCTATGCCCATGGCTTTCAACCCGCGCGCGATGCGATCGCTTTCGAGATCGAGTTGTCGGTACGTGTAGTGGGTATAGCGCGTCTTACCGTCGCGATTGCGACCGTCGGGATAGTAGACGGCGACGGCGAACGGCTGCTTGCGCGCTTGCTCGACAAGAAACGAGGCGACGTTCATCCGGGACGCTCGACTACACAGGATGTTTCGCGAGGAATTCGCGAATCAGGTCAGGGATCTCGTCGGCGGCATCTTCGAGCACGTAGTGCCCAGCCTTGGCGAAGCGGTGAACTTCGGCCTGCGGCCAATGTGCTTCAAAGATCTCGAGAACCTTGGGGCTAAAAACGAAGTCGGTCATTCCCCACAGCAGCAAGGCCGGCGTCTTGGCAAACAAACCCAGACCAGCCTCAACTTCGCTCACCGCAGCGTACGCACTGTCTCCCGGCTTTAGCGGGATGTCTTGCACAAAACGCAGTGTGGCGAGGCGATCATCGTAGGTTTCGTAAGGAGCGCAGTAGGCGTCGCGGACGTCCTTCGACAAGCGCTTTGTCGTCGTCATCCAGGTCGCGCCGCGCGCAAACAGGTTGAAGCGTTGCACACAGTAGGCGCCCAGGCGTGTATTGCGGACCGACCAAAGCGCCGCGGGCAGGCTCATTGCAGCGGGAAGATGGAAGGCTGCAGTGTTCATCAACACGAGACGCTTGATGCGTTCGGGATGTCGCACGGCGTACGCCATTCCGATCATCCCGCCCCAGTCGTGCAAAACCAGCGTCAACGAATCACCGGCATCGACCGTATCGAGAAACTCCTCGAGATCGTCTACGCGCTGACCCAGTGTGTAGCTGTAGTGTGCGTCGTCGGGCTTATCGGAAAAGCCGCAACCTATGTGATCCGGAACTAGGGTTCGATACTGGTCGCGAAACGCCGACACGAGATTTCGGTAGTAGAACGACCAAGTCGGATTTCCGTGGACCATGACGAGAGTCTCGCCGGAGCCCTCGTCTAGGTAGTGGTAGCCGTGTCCGCCGATGCTCGTGCGACGACCGTCGAAGGGATAGAGCGAACGCGGAACACGATCGCTGTTTGTCACCAGATAACCTCACCAACCATGCAGTTGATGCCGCTGCCGATACCCGCAAGGACGACACGGTCGCCTCCCTTGATGCGACCTTCATCCGCGGCCATCGACAAAACGATCGGGACCGATGCCGGTCCGATGTTGCCAAACTCACTGACAATCAGCAGCGCCTTGTTGATATCCACACCCAACGTGGACGCGAGTTGGTGCGCGTGAACCTGGCTGACCTGATGCAGGCAATACTGAGCGACATCGCTTTCGCTGAATCCGAGATCTTCGCAGGCTTTCTTCCAGGTGCGATTGGAAAGCTCAACGCCTTCGACCAACAGGCCGCTGGTGTCCGTCCAACCCCGGTCAACTTGTCCAAGACACAGGCGATTATGCTCGGTGGCGGCCAAACTCACGGTGCCCTTAAAGCGATGTCCGTCGGGAGCGAGATCGGAGCGGCCCAACAGCATGGCGACCGCGCCTGAGCCGGTGGTCAGCGAGGCGAACTCATCGCGAAACGTCTTCATGTCGGTAGACGGGCGCTGCAATCGTTCGATCGTTGACTCGGTCAAAAAGCGCGCAGACTCGCCATCAACAATTAGGCCGTAGTCGATCTGGCCGCGCTCGATCATGTTGCCCACGATCTCCATGCCGTTGAAGAAGGCGAGGCAGGCGTTGCCGACATCCATGTTCGTGCAGGTATCGGAAAGATTCAGATGATTGTGGACGAAGCAGGCCGTGGACGGCTCGATGAAATCACGGCAGACCGACGTATTAATCAGCGTACCGATCTTGGCGGGGTCCAGGCCGGTTTCGTCGAGTACCGCACGCGCCGCTAACGTGGCGGCATCGCTCGGCTGAAACGCTTCGTCCCAATAATGGCGCGCTTTGATACCGGCTACGGTCTCGAGCAAATCGTGCTGCACGCCCAAACGCTGCATGGTGTCGGCGAGTTGAGTCTGGATTTCGGCCGACGTCACGCGATGGGGTGCGTGCACGTGTCGCACGCTCACAATGGAGACCTTCTCGAAGTTCATGGATTCTCTCTCGCCGTAGCGAATTCGCAGGCCAGAAAATCAGTACCCGTCCCCGATTAAAATCGGGGACGGGTACTGATTTCGCCGAATGCTGGGCAACAAAGCATGGGATCGGGCGACAAGCCATCGACGCAGGGGTTAGCGGACGGCGTGGCAGAGGCGGGAGAACGTCTTTGGCGGTGGACATTCGACCACCGTATTCACCGAGGTCACCGGATGCTTGAAGGTCAGGCGGTAGCTGTGAAGGCACATGCGGGGGGCGCCGCGTTTTCCATTTCCGTAGCGCGGGTCCCCCACCACCGGGTGGCCTCCGTGGGCGAAATGGGCACGGATTTGGTGGCGGCGGCCGGTCTCCAGAATGATTTCCAGCAGTGTGCGATCGGGCCCCCGCGCACGGACTCGGAAGTGCGTAATTGCGTCCTTGCAGCCGTGCCGGTCGCTGACATGCACAGCCTTGGACTCTAGATTCTCGAAAAGCGGGGCGTCGATCGTCCCCTCGTCCTGAGGAACCTGGCCTTCAACGACTACGATGTAGCGCTTCTCGACCTCGACCCAGTGGGAAAAAAAGTAAGACTTAATCTCTTCGCTACGCGCAATGAGGAGCGCGCCGCTGCTCTCGCGGTCCAGCCGATGACAGGCAAACAGACTACGATTGGTCAAAAGTGGAGCGGCGGCGAGTTCAATCGCGTTTCGCTCATTCTCGACCGGCCGATGCGACGGCAGCGTCAGGAGGCCGCTGGGCTTATCGACCACAATGAGGTCCTTATCCATGAGCAAAACGGGCAGCCCGCCGCCCGAAACCGCGCCGCCACCCTCGCGGCGCCATTCAACCACATCGCCGCGCACCAACCGCGACGTTGCCTGCGTCACCGCAGTACCGTTGACGTAGATCGCCCCATGCTTGAGGCGCGTCTTGATCGTGTTTCGCTTCACGTCTTCGAGCTCGCGCACGAGGAACGCCAGAAGCGTGTCATCTTGGTCCACTTGAATCCGGGTCACAGCCCAAAGAGCCGTCATTTTTTCGCCGCGAACAAGTCGCGATCACTGGCGGCGGCCTGGCTGTGTCGCCCTAATGCCTCCCCGAATGCAGCCCTGGATGCCGCCACCAACTCGGCAAAAGGCTACCGCCCCTAGCCAAAACCCGCGCCCTCAACTACATCGGGGGCTTGCCGGATCCCCCCACCAGCCCCTCAACCGAATTCCGCACGACATTTTGCCGTATCTGCGAGGCGCAGTGCGGACTTCGCGTCGGTGTCGCCGACAACCGCATCGTGTCGGTCGAACCCGACCACGATCACGTCGTCAGCCAAGGCTACGTTTGTATCAAGGGCCTGGAGATCGAGAGTGTTCGGGCCTCGCCAGATCGCCTTACAACCCCACTAAAGAAGGTCGACGGCCGCCACGTCCCGATTTCGTGGGACCAGGCGTTGCAGGAAATCGGCGCGAAAGTTCGACAGCTACGGCGCGACCACGGCGATGATAGCGTCGGGCTGTTCTTCGGGAATCCGATCAGCTTCAGCATTCTCGCTCCAATATGGATCAACGCCTTCGTGCGTGGACTGGGCACAGCCAAATTCTTCAACACCGGCTCCTTGGATTGCAACAACAAGTTCGCAGTCAGCGAGCGACTGTACGGATCGGGGATGTCGTTGACCTTCCCCGATGTAGACCGGACTCGCTTCCTGATGGTGATCGGCGGAAACCCGTCGGTTTCGAAAATGAGTTTCATCCATCTCCCGAACCCGATGAAGCGCCTCGGAGATATCGTCGCGCGCGGTGGCCGTTTGGTGTTCGTCAACCCGCGTCGAACCGAGTCGGCCAAGGAAGCTGGAGAACAGCTTTTTATTCGCCCCGACACCGATGTCTTCTTTCTTGCGGCGTTCTTGCGAGAAATCCTGAAGAGCGAAAACCTCGCCGACGAAACCATTCGTACGCACATGAAGGGAATCGAAGCTCTTCCCGCCGTCGTTGCGCAGTGGACACCTGAGAAACAAGCCACAGTAACCGGTGTGTCGGCGGATACGCTGCGCGAACTTGTTGCCGCATACCTCGCAGCCGATGGAGCCGCCCTGTACGCCTCAACAGGGCTCAACCAAGGACGCAACGGAGTGCTCGCGTTCTGGTTTCTCGAAGTCATCAACGCGATTACCGGGAACCTTGACCGTCGCGGCGGGACGCTGATGGGCGAAGGCATCATCGACTACGCAAAGCTGCTGGCCAACAACGCTCCCCAGACGCGGGTTTCGAGAATCGACGGCGTAAAAACACTACTCGAGGCGTTTCCCAGCGCTTTGATTGCAGACGAAATTCTGACTCCAGGCGAAGGCCAGATGCGCGGATTCTTCGTCGTGTCGGGAAATCCGCTGCTTAGTGCAACGCGAAGCGAACGTTTGGAACAGGCGATGTCCGAACTCGAGCTACTGGTGAGTATCGAGATCTTTCGCAACGAAACCGCGAACCATGCCGACTACATTCTACCCGGCACTCACTTCGCTGAGCGCCCCGACATTCCGTTCACTTTTTTGAGTTTTTCCGGCCTCACGCCGATTCCGTGGTTCCAGTACACCGACCCGCTCGTGACACCGCCGGGCCTGGCCCGCGACGAAATGTGGACATTGGGCAGGCTCGGGAAAGTTTGCGACGCGCCTCTGTTCGGATCGCGCGCCGTTCAGTTTGCGATCAACGCCGGGGCATTTTTCGCTTCGCTGCCGTGGCTCGGGAAGCGACTCGCACCAACAGCGCAGCGGATACTTTCTCTGCTTTGTCGCATCGGCGGGCAAGGCTCCCTAAAAGCCCTGCGCAAATTTCCACACGGAAAATTGCGCCCTGCCCTGCAAGATCGAACCTATCTCGGGAAACGTGTCGTCAGTGCCGACGGGAAGGTAGACCTGGCCCCCGCGGAGTTTGTCGAACTTGCCGAGTCGCGGCTCGTTCCCAGCTATGACGGGCATTTAGAGAAACTCGACACCCTACGGCTGATCACCAAGCGTGAACGCTACAGCCACAACACGTGGGCTCACAACATTGCGTCGTTCGTGAAGGGTCGACGTTCAACCAATTTCGTGTATGTGCATCCCGACGATGCCGCGAGTCGCAACCTGGCCAACGGAGACATCGCAGAGATCACGAGCGACAGCGGCCGTGTGCGTGTCCCGGTCACACTGAGCCGCGACATGATGCCGGGCACAATCGCGCTGCCGCATGGTTGGGGGCATCAAAGCGCCGATGGATTGACAGTCGCGCAGAAAACCACCGGCGCCAACGCCAACGTGTTGGCCGCTGACGGCCCCGATTCGGTCGAACCGATTTCGGGGATGACGCAGTTCAACGGGATCCCCGTCGAACTGCGTGCGATCACGGCCCCTTCGCCTTAAACGAACGGTCTTTGTTGCTCTTCTCGGTGCTGAATGTGGTCTGCCAGCACGACGGCGAAAGGCCATCATCCGCGATGAACTGTACGGTCACGTTCAGGCTAAGCGGCGGAGAAATCGTTGACACGCTGACTCCCTTCGCCTTGACCTGAATCTGGGATTTCCCGTCGGTACCGGCCTTGAGCGTCATCACGCTCACGCTTGCGTTGCTGGCGTCGCGGTCTTTGAATTTGTATTTGGTCGAACCAGCCGCCTTCCAGCATGGCTTGTCCCTACACGTGCCCAGTGAGGGAATCGCGGCTTCATAAAGCGGCTGAATATTGGCCGAGTCGTCGAACACACACACATGGTAAGTCGCCGCGCCCGAAGCCACGGGATCGAGGAAGTCGCCAAGGTCGGTGGCCGCCCCTTTGTTCCACTTCCATTTCAAAAGACCGCTCGAGGCGTCGCTGGAAATCTTCACCGTAACCGAAGATTTCCCGAGCCCCTTTAGCGGGTCTGCCGTCTTACAACCCAACGCGGGCTCTACGCCACACGGGCCAGGGTCGCAGCCGTAGATGTGGACGTCATCGACGTACCAACCGTCGAAACCGTTGCAGCCATCGGTTCCCAACTCCCACCGAAAATGCACCGTCTCGCCGGGTGCGACACCAACTGCGGCCAAGTTGATCTGGGTCTGGCCCCAACTCCCGGCTACCGTCCCGGCGTCGCTTCCAGAGAAAGCCGGCTCGCTTTCCATTGGGTTGTCGTTGCCGTCGCCTGCTGCTGAGTTCAGGGTCGTGTTGTAGGCGTTAAACACGAACGCGCCGCTTGGAATAAGAAAGAAGTTCACCCCGTCGGTGCTGTACTTTAGGTTACCGCCATCCCAGTTGGGTTCGGTCGAAACGTAGTGATCGAAAGCCAAACGAACCGCGGCTGGCGTGCCTCCGGGAATAACGATCGGCGGGCTCTGTAGGTAGATGATGCCGTTATCCAGATCAGCCTGACAGTCTCCGAACAACGGATCGGGTCCGTACACACCCGACCCCGCGCGGCCGGCGGGCAATGACGCCGTCAATGTCCAGTCGCGCGAATCCCACGAGCCGGGGTTTTCGGGAAGCTGGCCAACCGTCCATGACCCAAGGCCACTTTCGAAGTCATACAACTCGACTTCAGTTGGCACTCCCGTGGAACACAGGCTGGGCGCGTCCGGGTCAAGCAGTGGTTCGAATTGGCCGGGGCAAGCCTCTTCACGAAGCTCGGTGGCCAGTGCGACGTCGGCGACTTCCTGGCAATCAGCCAGTGTGATGATTTCGCCCGATGGGCCCGCGGCCGCGCCAGTGGACAGACCTTCTAAGTTGATACCAATCAAGTCGTCACACGCTTGCTCAAGCGCATCAGCATGGGCGAAGAAGTCGGTCGTTACGGTTTCGTAGAAGGCTTGGGCGCGCCAGTGAATGTGCGCGGCTTTCGTAAAGCCGAGCGCGCTGATCGTT
>JBLFWR010000039.1:0-24559 GCA_047611725.1 Binatia bacterium
AGATCTGGGTCAAGATCTGGGTCAAGATCTGGGTCAAGATCTGGGTCAAGATCTGGGTCAAGATCTGGGTCAAGATCTGGGTCAAGACGACGCCACTGTGACGTTGGCCGCGACGACCGACGATGCGACAGATGCGACAGATGCGACAGATGCGGCAGATGCGGCAGATGCGGCAGATGCGGCACCGGTCCTCACGGAAATGGCCCGGGAGTATGGTGTCCAGATTGCGCCTCAGGGCGACGGGGATCTCGGTGACCGGATGTGGCGCCTTGCCCAATTCGGCCTTACCTATGCTCGCCGAGTCGTTTTGCTCGGCTCTGACTCCCCACACATGCCCATTCGGCGTCTGCGCGAGGCGATCGACGCTTTGAGCACAAGTGATGTTGTGCTCGGCCCGAGCGAGGACGGCGGCTACTATCTTGTCGGTCTCACGGCTGCGCACCGTGCGGTCTTTCCCATCGATACCCAATGGGGTGGGGACGGTGTCTTGGCGTCCACCATTTCGTCGTTAGACAGGGCCGAGATTTCTTACGCTCTGTTGGAGTCAGGCTGGGACGTTGATCGCGGCGATGATCTGGTTCGCTTGAAGCGCGAACTGCGTGCAGGCCTCATCGAGGCGCCACTGCGACACTCACGCGCGTTGTTTTCGAACGCGGACGAGCAGGGAGCTGAGTTTTGAGTTCCGCTCCTGAAGTCATCTTTCGTTTCGACCTGGACAAGACATATCTCGCCACCGATACCGACTCGCTGCGTGCTTTGCTGCGCGTCCCTTTTGAGCGCGCCGAAGACAAGCGCACGATACCCGGCGTGATCGAACTTGTTCGTTCCTTACGAGGAGCAGCCGGGAAGCGTGGAGACAACGTATCGTTGCACTTCCTTTCGGCGTCTCCTCCACAGATCGGTGGAGCGATTCGCGCGAAATTGGAAATGGATGGGATCACTTACGAAGGCATTCGTTTTAAAGATCAGATGCGCCATCTGGTACGCGGCGAGTTGTCACAGTTGCGTGAACAGATCGGGTACAAACTCGGGGAGTTGCTAAGCAGCGCACAAGTCATCCCGGAGGGAGCGAGCGAATATCTGTTCGGCGACGATTGGGAATCCGATGCGTTCATCTATTCGCTTTACGCGGATATCGTTGGAGGCTTCGTTGGTGCAGCGCGAGTGGTCGGTCTTCTACAAGCAGCTCGGGTTGACGACTACTACATCGAGCGTATCGAAGAGAAGCTGGCGACGTTCGAACCGCGGCATCGAGTAGAGGGGATTTTTATCCTCCGGACACGCAAGCGTCGCCCGGAGGAACTAGCGGCCTTTGGCCCGCGATTGGCGTGGTTCGATAACTACTTCGAGTGTGCGCTGCGGATGTCTGCTTCGGGGCTGTTGGACGGCGATGCCACTGCCCGAGTCGCGGCCGCAGCGGGAATGAATGCCTATGATATTGGCCGCTCGTTTGACACGGTCGCATCCCGGGCACCCATCGATGGTCCGCATCGTTTGGCACGCGCGCGTCGCAGCCTTGAACGCTCGGGGATGGCATCATCGTTGGCCAGAGGCGGTATTACTGCCCGAATCAATGTCGCCTTGCGCCACGCGCTGGGGCAGCCCGCACTGCGCCGTAATGCCCTCGACCGCACTGCACTGCAGTTTGGCGCGGGTGATGGTTCGACGCCGTACGAAAAATTAGTGGAGCGCTGGACGCATCGAGGGGTGAAGGCCGCGATGGCTGAGCCTGCATCAGAGAACCTTAAGGGAGAGTCGGATGTCGCAGATTGACGATACAGCGCTGGTCGTTCTCACCACTGTCGGTTCGGTCGATGAGGGCGCTACCATTGCGCGCAAATTGGTCGAGGAGCGTGCTGCCGCGTGCGTCTCGCGTCTACCGGTAACGTCGACCTATCGCTGGGATGGTGCTGTGCAAGAGGACGGCGAGTTTCTGTTGTTGATCAAGACCCGCGCTGGGAACTGGCATCGCGTGTGTGAGCGGGTTCGTGAACTCCACTCGTACGAAGTCCCGGAACTCGTCGCCCTTGAGGCGTCAGATGTCGACGGCGGCTATTTGGCTTGGCTGTTGGAAGCGTCTTCGGAAATCGCCGGCGAAGCTTGAACGATGGCGTCGTCGTCTCGCATTTCTCCGAACTGCTCGCGCGGGCGCAGATCCTCTTCAACGATCAGGCCAATGATTCCTGCGGAACGCAGAGCGCGCGCTTCGGCTATGGCATGGGAGTATCCGCGGAACGGTCCGATTCGGACCCGGTATGTAGGAGAGCGGTTGCCCGGCTCACGCACGTAGTACGGGCCACTCAACTCATCTTTTTCAAGCAGTTTTGCGATACGCTTTCGGGCGCGCGTTGAGTCTTTGTACGCTCCGAGTTGCACGGAATAGCGAGGCTGCGGCCATTCGGTAAATTCTGAGCCGAGAATTCGAACCTCGACGTTAGCCGTTCCTTTCTTGATCACGCCGAGGCTGGTCGCGGCGCCACGTGATAGGTCAAGGATGCGATCGTCCGCATAGGGGCCGCGGTCGTTGATCCGCACGCGAACCTTGCGCCCGGTGTCGAGGTCGGTGACCTCGACGTTGGTGCCGAAGGGTAAGCTCGGATGAGCGGCGGTCATTTTGTGTTGGTCGAAGGTCTCGCCGTTGGATGTAGTACGGCCGTGAAAATTAGGGCCGTACCAGGAGCATATACCGGTCTGCACCATGGGGGCTGGTTCGGATGTCGCGGTTGCCGCGTCTGGTTCCTGTGCGGAAGTGGCGGCGACGGGATCTACGCATGTGGGGGTAAAAGCTTCAGGCCGAACGGGTCGCTGCGGCGATGCGGAGCACGCTGCGATCGTCAGGGCCAGCAGGCATGGTGTAAGTGTATGCACTAGTTAAGGGGGCTCCGCTCGCCGTGTCCGGTCGCTGGCGAAAATGGGGTTAGAGTGTCGTGGGTGACCGAATGCCCCCGAATGCCCCCGAGTGCCCCCGAGTGCCCCCGGGCGACACCCGCATTGTGTCCCCAAACGTCGGATGCGCGCAAGCCACGTTTACACAGGCAAATAGCTATGCTATCGCTCAAAAAAGAGGCTAAATACGCTATGTCCGGACATTCGAAGTGGTCTTCAATTAAACACAAGAAGGCCGCCACCGACGCTAAACGCGGCAAAATTTTCACCAAGCTGATTCGCGAAATCACTGTAGCTGCACGATCGGGGGGCGCCGATTTATCGGGTAACCCGCGCCTGCGTACGGCTGTGGCCTCAGCCAAAGCCGCGCAGATGCCTGCCGTCAATATAGAACGCGGGATCAAGAAAGGGATCGGCGCCAGCGACGGCGCGGAATTCGTCGAGGGAATGTACGAAGGGTACGGGCCCGATGGCGTGGCTGTGATCCTCGAAGTGTTGACCGACAATCGCAATCGCACCGTTGCCGATGTCCGTCACACGTTCAGCAAAAACGGCGGCAATCTCGGCGAAACGAATTGCGTTCAGTGGATGTTTGACCGCGTCGGTCAGATTTTTGTTGAAGGTGAGGGCGCAACCGAAGAGCAACTCTTTGAAGTAGCCATCGAGGCCGGAGCCGACGATGTTTCTGCGGAAGCCGAAGGCTTCGTCGTGACCACGACGGTCGAAGCACTCGAGCACGCTCGTCAAACGCTTGAAGAGGCGGACTACACTCTGAGGTCTGCGGAAATTTCTTTCGTGCCTCAGAATACCGTCGCGCTGGAAGGGGCCGGGGCCGAGCGCGCGCTGCGCTTGATCGACGCCCTTGAAGACCTTGACGATGTTCAGCGGGTCTCGGCGAACTTCGAGATCGACGAAGAAGAGTACGCCAAGCTGTCAAGCTAACGGGGCGTTCTTCGCCGTATGACTGGGCGCGTTGCGCCGTCGTCGCAGTATCCGTGCTAGACTCACGTCCGGCTATGCTGGAGATGGTGGCGAAGTTGTTGGCGAAGTTGTTGGTCGGGCCAGTTGGGTCTTGGCTCCCGGTGGCAGAAACGGTGGCAGAAACGGTGGCAGGAAAGAGGTGGCAGTGGTGCGTGTACTCGGAGTCGATCCTGGGACAGTCAGGTGTGGTTGGGGCATTGTTGATAGCTCCGGCTCGCGCCTGGAGCGCGTGGCCTCGGGTGTTATCCAGGTTGGTCGCGGGGACATCGCGCCGCGTCTCGCCAAAATCTCTGAGCACATCTCTGCAATGATCGTCGCCCATCAGCCGGATTCTTTGAGTCTGGAGCGCAGTTTTCTTGCGCGCAATGTTCAAAGCGCATTTCGATTGGGAGAAGCACGTGGCGCGATCATGGCCGTATCGTCGTCGGCGGGTTTAACAGTCGCCGAGTATGCGCCCACGACGTTAAAAAAGGCCGTTACCGGAACCGGCCGCGCCGACAAGGCCCAGATTCAGGCGGCGATCTCACGGTTGTTTGGAGCTGGTTTTGATCCAGCCGAGGACGAAGCTGACGCGCTGGCCGCGGCGGTTTGTCACGCGCTTTCGGCGGTCATGTTGTCAAAGATTGCACAGGCCGAGGCCCAGGGGCAGGGCCAGCAGAAGGCGGCGACGCAATCTCGAAGAGCCACCTCGCGGCAAGCTGGGTGGGGTTCGCAGTGATGGACCTGGATGGGCAGATCGCATGATTTCTAAGTTGCGAGGCACCTTAGATTCCAAGACTCCGGGCGAGGTCGTCATCGATTGTGGCGGGGTCGGATATGGTGCGGTGGTTTCGCTTTCGACCTTCGGCCGACTTCCCGAGGTCGGCGCGCCATTGTCTCTTCTAATTGTCACTAATCTTCGAGAAAATGCTTTAGAACTGTTTGGATTTGCAGAAGAATCCGAGCGCCGGGCCTTCCTCGTTTTACGTGCCGTTTCCGGTGTTGGCCCACGGCTGGCCTTAGCCATCCTGTCGGGAATCCAGGCCCATGATCTAGCCAAGGTCGTAGCCGATGCCGATGCCGCGCGCCTGGTTTCGATCCCGGGCATTGGACGCAAGACCGCTGACCGGCTCTTGGTCGAGCTGCGCGACAAGTTGGAAGCCGGGCCAGCAGTTGATGCAGGGCGCGGGATCGACTTCGACGCGGTGGCTGCGCTGACCGGGCTCGGCTACAAACATCGCGAGGCTGCGGTTGCGGTCGAGGCCGAACGAGTCGCAGCCAAGGGCTCACTTGAGGTCTTGATTCGCTGTGCGCTGGCCCGACTCTCAAAATGACACTTCCACCTCATGACGACGAAAGCGCTTTCGATGCCTCTGATCGCGAGGCGCCTACGACTCCCGAACCCCAGAACCCGGCCGAAGTTGTCGCAGACGCGAGCCTGCGGCCGAGCACGCTTGACGATTATGTGGGTCAACGCGCAGTGCGTGAGAACCTCGATATCGCCGTCCGTGCAGCGCTGGGCCGGGGCGAGACCCTTGACCATGTGCTCCTGATCGGTCCGCCCGGGCTTGGCAAAACCTCGCTGGCCTACATTTTGGCGCGCACGATGGGCGGTCGGATTCACCAGACTTCCGGTCCTGTCATTGAGCGATCTGGCGACCTAGCGGCCATCCTGACGTCCCTTGGGCGTGGCGATGTGTTGTTCATCGATGAGATTCATCGTCTCGGCAAGGCGATCGAAGAAATCCTTTACCCGGCTATGGAAGACTGTCGGATCGACCTTGTGATCGGCGACGGTCCTTCCGCTCGGTCTATCACCTTGGAGCTGGAACGATTTACGCTAGTTGGTGCGACGACTCGGTCGGGCTTACTTTCTGCGCCGTTGCGTTCAAGGTTCGGCAATATTTTTCATCTTGAGTTTTATGATGAAGCAGAGCTGTCACAGATTGTGCATCGGTCGGCCGGGCTACTGGCCACAGAGATCGATGACGATGCGGTGCACGAAATTGCACGCCGCGCGCGCGGCACACCGCGAGTGGCGAACCGTCTTCTGCGACGGTTGCGTGACTACGCCGATGTACGCGCCAACGGACGTCTTGACGGTGACGTTGCGCTTCGTGGCCTTGCGATTCTCGGCGTTGACGTGGCTGGTTTCGATGCCATGGATCGTCGTTTGATGCTTGCGATTCTCGAGACCTTCGAAGGGGGGCCGGTTGGAATCGAAACACTGGCAGCCGCTGTCGGGGAGGACACCGGAACACTTGAGGAAGTCTATGAGCCGTATCTGATTCGGACTGGGTTTCTCCAGAAGACCGCGCGCGGACGTGTGGCTACAGCACGCGCTTGGGACCATTTCGGACTCAGCCCGGCGTGTGAGCAACGTGCGCTCTTTGAGGACTGACGGTGTCTGACCTTCCACCCGGTGGAGGGCCGATGCGCCCGGATTCGAAGGAGCGCCGCAGCCTACTCTACGAGCTGGTGCTGTTTGCGGCCGCCGCCTTGGCCGTCGCGATTTTCGCGGCTTACGAGATGGGTGCCCCGGTTCGTGGTGGTGGCGATGCGACCAGCAACATCGTCTCGTTCTTCCTGGTCAATCTGAACATCGTTCTGGTTTTGGTTGTGACGTTTATGGTCGGGCGAAACCTGACCAAACTGGTGGTTGAACGCCGTCGCGGCGTTTTGGGAAGCCAGCTAGCGTCTCGACTAGCGTTTGGTTTCGTGGCCGTCGCGTTCTTTCCGGGCGTCTTGATGGTCGTATTCTCCTACGGCTTTGTCACCAACAGCATTGATGGATGGCTCTCCGACGACATCGAGCATGCGTTGGATGGCGCGTGGGGTGTCGCTCATCGCTACTATCGTGACGTTGCCGACGATTCGATTTCTCATGCTCGCGCGCTGTCGTCTGCGATTTCCCGCGAAGGCACTCTGGCCGGTGTCAGCGACACGCAATTGCGCGAGCTCATCGTCGCACAACAAAGCGCCTATGGTCTCGGGGCCGTCCAGGTCGTCGATCTGGACGGCGTCCAACGGCTGGTCGTTGCGGGCCAGGGTGTCCAGGCCGGGTTGCCCCGCGGTCCAGGGGCGGAACTGTTAGCGCAGGCCTTGTCTGGGAGAGCCGAAGCAGAGGTTGAGGGTGTTGGCGAGGGAGATGTGATTAGGGGGGCTGCCCCAATTATTGAAGGCAGCGGCACTGTCGTTGGGGCGGTGGTCGTTGATGCTTGGGTTGAGCGCAGTGCAAAACGGGAAGCCGATACAATCCTCGAAGCTTTTCGTGAGTTTCGGCAGCTGCGATTGGGAAAGCGCCCACTAAAAAACCTGTACGCGCTCACGCTAGGGTTAGCCGCGTTGGTCGTTGTACTCGCTGCCATTTGGCTGGGGATCATTATGGCGCGGACCATCACCGACCCTATCGGTCGATTGGCGGCGGCGACACGAGACGTGGCAAGCGGTCGATGGGATGTCGAGCTTATTGAAGGCGGGGGCGACGAGGTTGCGACGCTTGTAACTGCCTTTAACTCGATGACTGCCGAGCTCAAGCGCTCGCATGAAGATCTCGAGGCGCGGGGAGCTTATACCCAAAATGTCTTGGCGAATATCGACGCGGGTGTGATTTCAGTTGGAGATAGCGCGCGCATCGAGACGATTAACCCGGCTGCCTGCGAGTTGTTGGGAGTTGAGGTAGCGACTGCGCTGGATCGAGATGCCAATGAGGTTTTTGAAGAGGCTGACATGTCTGCCGCTGCAGTTCTGCTGGGCGATCTGCGGGGGGGGCGAGTTGAATCGGGAACCCAAACCACGGTGGAACGAGCTGCGGCTGGACTGACATTGCTCGTAACCGCGACGCGACTGAACGTTCCCAGTACCGGCTTGATCGGTTCCGTGCTTTTCTTCGAAAACGTTACCGGCATTGTCGAGGTGCAGCGCATGGAAGCGTGGCGCGAAGTCGCGCGGCGTATCGCGCACGAAATCAAAAACCCGCTGACGCCGATCCAACTGTCGGCGCAACGTTTGGGGCGCCGACTTGCCAATTCGGTCGAAGGCGCTGACGGAGAGCTGTTACAACAGTGCGTCGGGACGATCGTACGCGAAGTTGAGGGGCTCAAGGATCTGGTCAACGAGTTCTCCCGCTTCGCGCGAACGTCGGCTGTCGAGCTGACTCCACAAAACTTCGCTTCGATCGTGGAGGAGACACTTCCTCTGTATCGCCAGTCGCGTCCGGACATTCAATGGACTCTTGAAGTTGAGGCCGATCTGCCAACGGTCGCGGCTGATCGAGACGGGGTGCGGCGTGCCCTGGTGAACCTACTCGACAACGCCGTTGCCGCAGTGTCGGCAGACGGGGCGACTTGCGGAGAACCTGGACAGGTCGCGGTATCGGTGGCCTGCGATCGTGAGTTGCGGCGCGTTGTGCTCGTCGTTGCTGACAACGGACCGGGAATTCCTGCCTCGCATCGTGGACGCGTGTTCGAACCGTATTTTTCTACCAAAAAAGACGGGACGGGGCTCGGCTTGGCGATCGTCGCGTCGATGGCCGCGGATCATCATGCGTACGTGCGAATCGTCGACAATGAGCCGAGAGGAACGCGCGTGGTCATTGAGTTCCCGACCATCGTGGAGCAAGCTTAGGCACAACCATGAACGATACAATTTTGCTTGTAGATGACGACGCGGCGGTGCGTGAGACGATCAGCGCGGTGCTCGGCGACGAAGGGTTTCGCGTGTTCACGGCTGTTGACGGCAACGAAGCGCTGGCGAGCCTCGAACAATCGGTCCCGGACCTCGTGCTTCTCGACGTATGGCTTCCCGAAACCGATGGCATCGAAGTTCTTGCTCGAATTCGTGAAACCCACCAGACCCTACCCGTGATTGTGATCTCCGGGCATGGCAACGTTGATACCGCCGTGCGAGCGACGAAGCTGGGCGCTGCAGACTTTATAGAGAAACCCTTCTCGATCGACGCTCTGTTGGCGGCGATCAACAGGGCACTTGATCGTGGCCAAGGGGTAGGGGGCGGTGGCAGCTCCGATGCCGTACAACCCGCACAAGGAACTCGATCGCCAGCGGGCCCCCGCGTTCCGCAGCGTACGGTTGGTCATAGTGTGGTTGGCGGTGGCCTCGGGTTGCACTCTGGGGTTCGCACCGGGCTCATCTTGCAGCCGTTGCCGCCCGGCAGCGGAATTCGCTTCGCCAGTGTTGGTCGTACCACCGAAATCGATGCTTGCGTTTCGAACGTCGATTCTACCGGCTACGCCACGACGCTTTACAAAGACGGTACTGTTGCTCGTACCGTAGAGCACTTGATGGCGGCGCTACACGCGTATGGCATCACCAATTTGTTAGTCAAGATCGAAGGTGAAGTCCCGATTTTGGATGGATCGGCGGTTGAGCTTTGTCGTTTGCTGGACAACGCAGGCGTCGTCGATCAAGACGCTGATATCGCCGCATTTGTTATCACTGAAGAGGTTCGGCACGAGTCGGGCGACGATCAGTTTCTGGCGGTGCGTCCCTACGATGGACTCCGGGTGATCTACGAGTTGTCGTATCCCGAGCCGGTTGGCGATCAGACCTATGTCTTTGAGATGAAAGGCCCTGAGTCGTTTCGTGAAGAGATCGCTCCCGCACGCACGTTTGGATTCGTAGAGGAGATTCGTGCGTTGGAAGATGCCGGACTTGGGCAAGGCGGACAGCTCAGCAACTTCATCCTGATCGGCGAGAAGGGCATCGTGAATACCGAGCTTCGATTCCCGGAGGAACTCGCTCGCCACAAAATCCTCGACATACTTGGCGATTTTTACCTACTGGGTGCGCCACTGCGTGGCGAGATCCATGCGCGTAAAACCGGTCACTCTGGAAATATAGCGATGGTGCGAGCGCTGTCGGCCATGGCCGACGCCTAGCGAAGGCCGATCATTTTCAGATTGTCCACCCGGCCAGAGATCTTGTAGCGGCGCCACCCGTCGTAGTCGGGTTCGGCACGCGGGAGTATTCCGATAATAGCCTTTGCGCGCGCGGCCTGCTCGATCGGGCGCGCACGAAACTCGAACTCGATCTCTGGTTTAGCGCGAAGTCCTTCCCAAGCTTTTCCGGCCAAGACCTCGAACGCTACATCGCTGGCAAGAGCGTGTCCGTGACGAACTTCGAGACGTCCTTCGGTCAAGGCGAGATCAATGTCGATCTCCCCGAACTCCCATTCTCCGATTTCGACACCCACCACGCTGTCGTCAGTTGGCAAACGACCCGAGAGTATTCCCCCGTCGGTTCGCAGTCGGATAAACCCGGTATGCCCCAGCGACAGAACTCCGGTTTGTCTTAGGCCAATGAAATGGGCTTCGCCGCTAAAGGCGCCTTCTAGGTGCGCATCACCAATGCGCAAGCAGCGCGAGGGGTCGATTCCAGCGAACTCAATCTCAAGATCATCGGTTCCGTCCAAATCACCCTGGATTGAACCGCCGCAGCCGCGGATGTCGATGGTGCGCAGAAGTCCAATGTAAACCGACTCAAGGTTGATGCCGAAACCATCGCCGTCCAGGCCGACGCCGTTGGCTTGCCAGCCCAGGGGCAAGGCGAAACTCGCCCCGTCCAAACGAAGATCGATTTTGGCTTCCCGCAAAGGCTGTTCGATGAAGCCGAGAATCACCCGCTCTTGCGGGAACGTCAGCGCAGCGAAGACGAAGACGAGGGCGATGAAGGCGAAGACCCGTCTCATGACTGCACGATCGCTGCTGCCACCATCGTGACGTCGAAGCGCGAATCGTCGTCGTAGCGCTTTCGAAGCTCGAACTGTTTGATGAACACGGGGTTAGCAGTGGCCTGCACAGCACCGAGGAGATCGACTGCCTCAGCCAATGTGATCGAGGCCAGGCGTAGCTCAACCGAGCTTTCCTCACTGGTCGCGTCGATGCGCCGGCGCGCGGGACTCATCGCTTCCACACTTTCAGGCGATACTGACTTCGAGGCGATCCGGTCCATGAAAGCCAGCAATGAAAAGTCAGGGTCCGGCTTCATGCGAACGGCTTTGGTTCCACTCGCCTCCAGAAGCTTTACACGCGAACCGAGATCGCGAAGCACTGTCAGTTCCTGAGTTAGCGAGACGACGTCCTTTCTGATGCCTTCGCGCAACCCCGACAGAGGCTGCAAAACAAGCGCCCAAATCGCCGTAGCAGTTAGGAGCGCGCCGAAAATCCCAACCAGCCGTTGTTCGCGCGGGTTCAGGCGCGCATGAAGGGCGACAAGCATGTGAACGATCTTGGTCATCGCTTCCCCATTTGCCCGCTGCGAATCAACATTTGAAAATCAATGCCATCACCAGCGGCTGTGGCATGGGCATCGCGTACCTCAACATCGTCGAACCGCTCGCTTCCGCGTAGGGCTTCCTCGACGCGGGTGATGGTTTCAAACGAGTCGGCACGTCCGTGCACTCGCACGACATCAGGCGCGTGCCTGAAGTCGTGAAGTTCGACTTCTAGATCGTCCGGGATCGCGTCCGAAAGTGCCGTCAGTATCGAAAGAGGTGATGCGCCGGTCGTGTCGTCTGCGCGTCGCCCGGTAAGTTCGCTCAAGCGCATTTCAAGTCTCAAGCGGCGCCCAACGCCACCGGAGTTTTCGCCGGTTACGTCTTGATAGATCGCTTCGGCCTTCGCCTGCAAGTCAGAACGCTGGTCCCACAGGCGGTAGGTCTGAACGCCCCAGCCCAACAATGAAATGGCGACCAGAGCGGCGGCCCACGGAAGCAGCGGGCGCAACTCGCTTACAACTTCAGCGAGGCCAGACCCGGCCGCGCTCGAGAAGTCGATAACCGGGGACTCCGCTTCACCGGCTGCCAGTGTCGCCAAACCTGCCAACGGCGCTAGATTCGACCAGTCGGCAGCTTCTTGGTCTTGTGCGACGACCGATCCAAGAGGTGGGCGGTTGTCGAGGCGGTGGATCGTGGCGCCCGCCAAATTGTCACTCAACTGATCCGCAAGCTGGTCGGCACGAGCTCCACCGAGCCAAAGTGTTTCGGGCTGAATCGGCAAGGCGCGAAGCGCACGCGACACGCTTCGCAACAAATGTTCGTCCCCGGCGGGTGCGACCACGCGCAATCCAACCAAGGCGCCGTCGCGGATGGCCGCGACCACCGCGCCATCGGCTGAGGCATCAACAATGGCGTACGACGGCGTTTCGCCGGCAGCGCGTCGATACGGAGACAAGACCAGCGGGGCGGCCCACACAACCCGGGTGGCGGTTGTTCCGAGCGCCTGAATGCGTTCTTCGGCAGCTGCAAGGTCGGCGTTGCGAACAATTGCGGCGAGAACGTGACCATCGGCATGGGGGCCTGCGTGGTCGAAGGCGACCCGACCCTCCTCCAGAGACAGGGGAACATGCTCTTCCAAAGACGGTCCGATGGCTTGCGCAAGGCGTCCGCGATCGCGAAAGGGCAATTCAAGGAGGCGGAACAGGGCGCATTCGGCTGCCAACGTTACGATCACGCGGTCCCACGGGCCTTCGGCGAGCGTGGATTCGTCGGCCAGCGGCGATTCCTGCACGGCGCCGAGGGTATGGCCCGACAAAGTGGAATCGAGCACGGCGGTCGCCAGGCGCGTAGGGGTGAGATGAATGAGAAGGGTTTTGCTACTCACGGTGTCTTATCGTGGTCCGGTGTTTGTAGTTCCGGCCACCAGATCAAAGGGGGCCGGGGAGTCGCTCACTGCGATGTCGGCCCCCACGATATTGGGGCCATTTCGCGCCAGCCAGTACGTTATACGAACTCTGCCGTGTTCGCGATGCAGGACCGCTTCCACAGAGCGGGTGATGCCACCAGACTCGCCCGTGGCTCGTACACGAAAATCGTCAGAACTGTAGCGGAATAGTTGACGCAGTCTAGGAACCGAAAGTCGCGAGCTAAGTGGTTCGATGGCCTTGAGATCATCCTCGTTGGCCAAAGCCGCTGACTTGCGACGATCCACGATCGAAGCAACGACAACATCGTCGTCCAGGCGTGGGTCCATGAGGCGAAGCAACTCGGGCGATACCGTATTGATGTTGACCGTCGATGTGGAGCCGCCCGTTACGCTTGTCACGGGCCGTAGGGCACGAAGCGCTGCTGGGTTGAACCCCTTGATCAACGCCAATTCCGCGAAGCTTCGCAGGCCAGAGTTTCGCGGTACATAGGGCGGATCGAGCTCCGCGTACCATAAGACTTCGGCGCCTGGCGGCGAAGCGGTCACGGAGTCGTTGCGGTCGATCCAGTCGGCCACCCCGGCTGCCAATTCTTCGCCAATTTCGAGTTCTGCCAGAACTCGGCGGAATCGCTGGCCGTCGGTTGAGCGCACGCCTGAGGCAAGGCGATTCAGATTGAGGCGCCGTTGCTCATCCTCGATGCGGATGAAGATGGTTCCGGCCTCGGTGGCCAACGGAGGAAGTACGGTGGCCCAAGGCTCCTTCAGGGTATCCGAACCGGACAGTCTCGCGTCCAACTCAAGCAATTGCGCTGCCAGCTTCACCCCGGCCTCGGCTAGAGATCTGGCACGGCGGCCCGCGAGCCAAGAGTCGGTGCGTCGCAGCTCAACCTGCATGGTCGTAGTGAACTCCAGGACGAGGACCGTAAGCAGCGCCATGGACATGAGCGCGATCACTAGCGCGACGCCGCGCTCGGCGGAGGGAGCGTCTTTGCTTTGCTCACGGTTCACGGAGCTGGGTCCGCCATTGCTGGAGAAACTGTGGAGACCAGTTCAAACGGCTCGCCTTCGTTGGCAGCAAGAACGAGTCGCGTCTCAATAAACAGTGGCAGCCGAGTGGGGGTTGCGGGCGATTCGGTTGCGTCCCAGAACGTTAGCCACTCACGGCCGTCGAAAAATAGTTGCTCGAAAACGATGACGCCGCTTGCGAATTCGACTTGAGCTGGCGGTGTGTCGCGTTCCAGGATCGGTGCGGGCGGGCGCAGCTCGGAACGCAACAGGCGTCCGTCTTCGGTGAGCTCCCAACGGACCCGGGCCTGATCGCCACGGTCACGGGGGCCGTCCTCAAGCGACCATCGCGCTTCCGGCGCTGTCACGCCGCGCGCCGAAAAGGTTGTAAAATCCAGAAGCAATCGGTCGTCGCTGCGGGAGAAAGCATCGACGGCCGGAGCAAAAAACAGGGGTAAGTCACTGCGAACGTGCCCTGTGTCGGCAGCTCCCTGAAGATCGTTTTCTATACGTTCGATCGTGTTGCGCGCCAGCGTGACGAGCATCGTGCGGTCGCTAGCCAAACGGCGTAGTTCGGCCGCTCGTGAGAACGATCCATAAAAGGCCAGCACCGAGATCGAAAATACGGAGATGGCTACCATCAACTCGATGAGGGTGAACCCGCGCACCGACCTGAGTTCGTTCGGTTTCATCGGAAACGCACCGCGAACCACATCTCGGCGAGCCTGTGTTCGCTACCGGCAGCGACGATTGAAACTTGCACCTGTCGCAGACCTTCGAGTGCGGTTGCTTGCACACTGCGCCGCCACCGAAAACGGTCGGCGTTGACAGTTCCGTAGGGGCGGATGGTAAGCCGGTCGAAGGAGGCGTGGAAAGAATCCGTGTCTCGTTTCGCGCTGAACTCGCCTTTGGTTTCGCCAAGTTCAGGAAACCCCGCGATGCGGGTTGCGGCAACGACTTGCGAAGCGAGCATCCCGGCCACCGTTGCGTCGCCAATCTCCGCAGCCAATCGGATGTTGCGCGCATGTAGGCCGAGTAGTGCAACCACGGCAGTGCCGAGCACGGTCGTCGCGATCAGCACCTCGAGCAGGGTGAAGCCGGCCTGGAGTCGTTTTTTCAAGGCTGGACCCCGCGCTGTGCGATGCGCGCAATTCCGGTAGCGGCGCGTAGGGTGACAGTGCGGCTATCCTTGTCGTTCGCAACCACGATGGTGATGTCGTCAGCGATCCCGTCTGGTGAGAAGTACACGTGGGCATCCAGCCCTTCGACCGGGCGTTCGCCGACTCGCAGCTCGGCGATGACCACGCCTGGTTCTAGGCGCGTACTACGTGCTGCCGGGTCCCATTCGCGTCGAAACTCAGGGTCCTCGTCGATCGCCCACGGAGCCAGGCTGTCGATCGTCCAACCGCCACCGTCCGAGTCGATGTTCATGCGATATACACGTCCACGAAGTGCCGCTTCGTCGTGAAGGTAGGAGAACACCGCGCGGGTTCGCTGGGCGGCCGCATCAAGACGACTGCTGAAGAGTCCTTGCAGGCTTGGCACTCCCAGGCCGAGCAAGATGGAAATGATAAGAGTGACCAGGGCCAACTCGATGAGCGAGAACCCGGATTGGCCGCTCACGTTGCGGTTGGCCGATTGCACGCAACGATTACCGGTCGTCGCCCGTGAAACGGGCTGACTTCGGCAGCGCAAACTAGAAGTCGCGGGAATCAATGTCGGCGTCGAAGTCCTCGCCCCCTTCCTTACCGTCAGCGCCGAGACTGCGCACGACGTAAGTGCGGCCGTCGGCTGCGTAGAGGAGGGGAGAGTCCCAAGGATCGAGAGGGACCCGTTCAAGGTATCCGCCTTCGCGCCAGTTTCGTGGGGCTTGTCCTCGAATTGGCTCTTCAACGAGAGAGTCCAATCCTTGTTCGCTGGTTGGGTAGATTCCGGAATCCAGCTTGTACAACGCCAGTGCTTCCTCGACCGCGCGAATGTCAGCCATGGCCTTGACGACCCTGGCTTCATCGGTGCGCCCGATGACCCGTGGCGCCGCCAACGAGATCAACAGCCCGAGGATCATAACCACGACGAGGATTTCAATGAGGGTGAACCCGGCTTGCCTGCTTCGTGAAGATTTCAAGATGTAGGGATGCTACCGAACCAATTGGTTCATCTCAAAGACAGGGAGCATGATTGCCAAGACTACGAAGAGCACGATACCGGCCATGAAGACGATCATGGCCGGTTCCAGTAGGGCCGCGGCGATATCTATGCGGTCGCGAACCTGCTCGTCGATGGCCTCTGAGGCCCGGCTGAGCATGCCTTCGAGGTCGCCGCTTCGCTCCCCGACCGCGATCATGTCAACGACCATTGGATCGAAGAGGTGGCTGGCCTCGAGGTGGGCGGCCAGCGATTCTCCGCCAATTACGGCTTCTTCGGCGCGCTCGAGTTCGGCTTCCAGGGTCACGCTTCCGGTTGCCTGGCGAGCCACGCGCAGGGCCTCGACCAGCGGGAGACCGCCCGCGACCATGGTCGACAGAGTTTGAGCGAAACGTGCTACCGCGACGCGATTGAGTAGGGGGCCAAGCCAAGGAACCCGAGCTAAGGCTCGCTCCAATGCGGCAGCTCCTTGTGGTTTGCGCGACCAGGCACGCAAACCAAAACCGGCCCCAACCGCCAGCGCCGCCAGGGGCAGTCCCCAAGTGCTCAGAAACGAGCCCACCCACATCAGCGCGCGCGTCACCCACGGCAATTCTTGCTGGGCATCTGAAAACACACGTGTCACCTGCGGAACCACGTAGGCCAGAAGGAACATCACGATGCCACCACCAACAACGCCCATCACCGCAGGGTAGGTAATTGCCGTGCGCGCGCGGCGAACCAGTGCCGCGGTGCTTTCCGCGTGGCTCGCGCAGCGATCCAATACGGTTTCCAGGGCACCGCTGCTTTCGCCTGCGGCCACCATTCGAACGTACATCTCGGGGAACACCAGTGGGTGTCGCTCCATAGCTGCGGCCAAGGATGAGCCTTCAAGAAGGTGAGAGCGAAGGGCTTCCATTGTTTCTGCAGTCGCGCCGCCGCGATGTTGGCGCCCTAAACTCGCGACTGCTTCAGCCAGTGGAACTCCCGCACGCAGCAGCACCGCGAGCTGTCGCAACAGGCGAGAGAGGTCGGCCGCCGACATTCTTCGGCCCGCGCCCGGTGAGGGTTTCGAACCAACCGATGTTCCCTGAAGGAGCTCGATCTCGGAAGCGAAAATGTCACGCTCTCGCAGGCGCCCGCGTGCACCGCGCGCGGAATCGGCTTCGATGGTGCCCTGTGCGGCGCGGCCCGAAGCGGCGATTCCTCTGTAACGGTAGGCGGGCATTGCCCGTTTCAGTCCAAGTCTGCGGTGGTTACCCGCAGAATTTCAGCGACCGAGGTTAACCCAGCGGCGACCTTTGCGGCGCCGTTGGCGCGGATCGTTCGCATTCCCCGGGCAACCATCCGGTCGCGCAGTGAAGCGGCGTCGCTACGCGCCATAATCGAAGCGCGTGCTTCGTCGTCGATCGCGAGCAATTCAGAAATAGCCAAGCGTCCACGATAGCCAGTGCCGCGACAATCTTTGCAGCCAGGCCCTGGTTCACGAGCTCCCTGGGCATCGGTCAAGCCAAGCTGGTCGAGGCCAGCCAGCGTTGCATCAGCTGGCTTCGAGCATTTCGGACACAGCCGACGCACGAGACGCTGCGCCGCGATTCCGATCACTGACGAGGAAACGAGGAACGGTTCTACTCCCATGTCCAGAAGTCTGGTCACGGCACTGAATGAATCATTGGTGTGCAGCGTACTGAAAACCAGGTGCCCGGTCAGTGCCGCTTGAATCGCGATGCGTGCGGTCTCGGCGTCACGAATTTCGCCAACCATAATCACATCGGGGTCTTGTCGGAGAATAGAGCGAAGACCGTTTGCGAACGTCAGATCGATTTTCGGATTGACCTGAATCTGACCGACACCGCTTAACTGATACTCGATCGGATCCTCGATCGTGATGATGTTTTTCTCGACCGAGTTGATTTCACTGATCAGGGCGTAGAGCGACGTTGTTTTGCCGCTTCCAGTTGGGCCGGTCACAAGAAGAATTCCGTGGCTTTGGCGGGCGAGCTGTCGAATCGTATCGAGTTCACTCCCACCCATGCCGAGCTCTTCCAAGCGCAGTACGTTGGAGCTGCGGTCCAACAAACGCATCACGACGCGTTCACCGAACGAAGTGGGAAGCGTCGAAACTCGAATATCGACCTCGCGTCCACCGACACGGGTGCGGATGCTGCCGTCCTGCGGGAGGCGCCGCTCGGCGATGTTCATCGACGCCATCACTTTTATTCGTGAGACCAGCGCTGGATGGACACGTCGTGGTGGGCTGAGAACTTCAACTAGAAGTCCGTCGATGCGAAAGCGCACTGAAGTGTTGCGTTCAAACGGTTCGATATGAATGTCTGAAGCGCCGTCTTTGGCGGCCTGGAAAATGATAGAATTGGCGAGCCGGATGACCGGCGCTTCGTCGTCCGATTCAAGCAGGTCGGGTGCTTCTGCCAATTCGGCGGCGCGGGCAGCCAAGGGCGACGCGTCCTCGATTTCGGCAGCCAGTGAGCCGCTCATCGACGCTGCCCGGTCGAACGCGCGATTGATCCCGTCGGTTAGTACGGCGTTCGGAACGACCACCGGTTCGATCTCGCAACCGTACAGAACCTGTAAGTCATCTAAGGGTCCGGCGACCAGTGGGTTGCTTGTGGCGACCTCTAGCATTCCGTTGCTTCGAAGCAGCGGTAGTACTCGGTTGCGCCGACAGTATTGCATTGAAACCGGCGTTAGAAGCTCTGGTTCGATCGCCGCACCATCAAGTTTGTCGGTGTGAGTGAGACCGAGCGTGTCTGCCAAAACGGCAGCCCATTTCGCAGGCGCCAGCCCTGCTTCGGCTTCCAGAGCTTCGGCGAGGCCGCCATCGCCGGTGGCTTTGCTCTGCGCACGCGCGAGCGCCGCCGCGCTTACGCCTTCGGCTGCAAGACGCTCTTCAAGTCGGGCGTTCCGTTCCACCTCGTTCCCGACCTTACTTGCTTCCAGGCGGGCGGCTGCGACGATTTGGCCAATTCATGAATTCCTGTTTCGGCTTGTTCTCGTCGACTGTGACGGTGGCCCAGGCGGGAATATCGCCGCGAGTGCCCCTTGGCTGATCGGGTTCCGGCGCGCTTACGGCTACCGACGGGACCGGTACGGAAGAGTAGGCGGCAATCGCCGGTTGGTCGGGCGTTCCGGTTGCCGGGATTAAGGTTGGTACCGTTGGAGACACGTCGCCAGGCAGCATCGTCGGCTCATCGTCGACTTCATCCAAGTGGGCGCGGAAGTGTTCGCGACGACCGAGGGTGATGTTGTCGAGGTCTTCACTGTTGCGCACGATGTGCGGCGTCAGGAAGATTATTAGGTTCACCTTCTGGTCGGTATCGGCCTCGTTGCGGAATAGACGTCCGATGCCGGGAATATCGCCGAGAATCGGAACCTTGGATACGTTGGCCTGCAATGAATTACTCATCAGCCCGCCGATCACGACGGTGTGGCCATCGCGGACGCTTACAGTGGTTTGCGCGCTGCGAATCGTCGTTGTGGGGCCGACGAGATCAATCGCTCCATCGAGAAGGTTGTTGTTGACCAGCGCCGACACTTCTTCGTCAATTTCCAACACCACGATGTCGCCTTCGGTGACCTGAGGCTTGACGCGCAGTTTGATGCCGACATCGCGGCGTTCGATGGTCGTAAACACATTCTCAACGCTGGCCAGGTCGGCGGCCCGTCCAGTGATGAAGGGGATGTTCTGACCAACCGTAATCTGCGCTTCGGCATTGTCCAGAGTCAGCAACGTAGGTGCTGACAACACGTTGACGTCGGAGGTGCGGTTCAAGGCCTGGAACAAGGCGACGTTGGCAGGGACTTCGGTACCGTCGGGCAACTCGATCACGCGATCGCTGGTGGCCGCTAGTACCAGACCAGCTAGGCTGCCGGGGTTCAAGAATGCGTTGTTTAGATTAGACAGGTTTGCTCGCACCAGTCCGACACCGTTGCCAAGATCGCCGCCAGCCTGGTAGTCGAAGCCCAGCGCCTTAGACGTGTCCACGGTTGCTTCGACAATAATCGCCTCAATAAAAACCTGAGCCCGGGGAAGATCGAGCTTCTCAAGGAGCGAAGTCATGGTGCGGTAGTCTTGTAGAGACGCGTTGATGATTACGGCGTTGGTCGCGGGGTCGGAGCTGATCGAAATCTCGTCGTTGAGACCACCACCGGGCGTGCCCTGCGCTGCGCGTGTCTCGCCGCGTGATGCAGCGGCACCACCTTTGCCGCGTTTACCGGTGAGCATTCCGCTTAGCACGGCTACAAGCGCTTCGGCGTCGGCGTGACGGGCGTAGTAGACATGGATGCGATCTTCGTCGGTTGGCAACGATCGATCCAGGGTCATGGCCAACGTACGGATGCGTCGCAACTCGATCGACGGTGCCATGACGATCAGCGAATTGGTGCGCTGATCGGGAACGATCTTGATCGGTAGATCAAGGTTGGAGTTGTCTTTGTCGCCGCGCCCGCGATTGGGCGGGCCGGTCGATAGAATTTCATCGATCTGTTCGGCCAGCCGTGATGCATCGGCCCACTCCAAGGTGATCACCTCGACCGACTCTTCGTAGCCGGGGACGTCGAAGTTGGCGACCATCTTGGCGACCCGAGCAATGTTCGCCGACGTGTCGGAAATGATCAGCGTGTTCGACCCTCCATAGGCTCCCACCGAACCATCTTTGGATACGATCGACTCTACGGCGGCAACAACCGCGTTGGCGTCGACATGGTGCAGTTTGATCAAACGCGTTGCGAAGCCGGCCGAGCGATCGCCGCTGGTCAGCACCGACCCACCCGAGGTTCGCGCGTCTTTGATCGGTACGATGCGCGTCACCGCATCGTCTTCGACGGTAGTCAGACCATGGGATGCAAGCACGGATTGAAATACTGCGTAGGCTTCGTCGGGGGAGACCGCAGTAGGCGATACGATGCTGACGGTTCCGGTCACTTTGCTGGTGAACACAAAGTTCTTTCCGGTGACCTTCGAGATGAACTTGACGAACGTCGCCAGTTCGATGTCGTCGAAATTCATTGTCAGCGGAGCGCCAGGCTCCGGCACATCGGGCTCTTGCGCCTTGGCGGAACCGCCAGCGGCAAGCGTGAGGGTCAATGCGACGAGGAGCGCGGTCGAGCGCAGTGGAAATCTAAGGTTTTTCATCGGATCGCATACTCGAAAGTCTGGGGTTTGCCGCCGCGCAAGAAGTCCATACGGATTTCCTCCATCGATTGAATTTCATCGAGCATCCCAATCGCTTTGCCGGGATTATCGAGTTCGTTTCCGTTGACGCGCTGGACGACATCGCCGTTGCGCAGGCCAAGTCGCTCGAACAGTGAGCCGGGACGAATATTGAAAAGCTTGTACCCGGTTGCCTTGCCGTCGCGCAAAACCGGAACCGCTCTTGCCTGTGTGATCACGTAGTTCAGGTTCTCGATCGCGAAGTCGATCTCACGACGATCGACCCGGTATTTGCCCGGGGTGGTGGCCTGGATGCCGCCCCTGGGGCCGACGGGGCCCTTCTTTGACGGCGCCGCCTCGACATCGTCATCGATCTCGATTTCGTAGCGTTTGTGCCGTCCCCGGTTGGTCAGTATCGCGGCATTGAGCTCGACCTGGTCGAGCTTGGCGCCGTCAAACACGCGCTCGCCGATCACGTAGACCTCCTGGACGCCGTCCCCATTATCGAAAACAGCAAAGGCCCGCCCTTCAGAAGAAGCCGTACCACGCAGTTTCAGGTTGGGGTCGAAGCCTTTGGCACTCGCGCCGGAATTCGCTTCAGCAACGACCGGCGCAACGCCAAAAAGGTTCCTTTCAAGGATGATCGACGGATTCAGTAGGCGATTGGTAGCGTGTTTGCGATTTTCGGTGCCGCGGCGAGACGTCGCGGCGACCGTTGCTCCGGGATCCGGAAAGAGGATTTCATTGGCGGCCAGCGCGCTCGCCCAGGCCGTGAGCACTACGAGCACCCAACGGCCGGTACGAACGGCTCGTCGTAGACCGGACACTCGCAACACTTTGCGGACCCTAGGTAAACCCTTGTGGTAATTCAAGTTTTTGGCGTGCGCCGTCTCTCACTATCAGTTGACTGCCTGCAAGGGGCGAGCTACCTTCGCCGGACTTGCAGCACATCTCGTGCCGCCCCCACATCACCAAATCGAGCGTTCCGTGACTGAGAAGGCTGCACACACGCCGCCCGTTTCTGAAGAGGCGACGCCAGAGCCCGAGCAGATTGCCGTGCGGCGGGCCAAACTGGCCGAGCTTCGTGAAACGGGCATTGCTTACCCAAACGATTTCAAGCCTGACGCCCTGGCGGCCCGGCTTCTAGACGAGTTCGAAGACCTCGATGGCGACACGGTCGTTGAACGGTCGGCGCACTATCGTCTCGGCGGCCGCATTAAGGCTGTGCGCAGTTTTGGGAAGACCACGTTTTTCAAGCTGCAGGACCAAAGCGGGGAGTTACAGCTCTACACCAAGCTCAACGAGCTGGGCGAGGACGTCTATAGGGGCGTCAAGCGGCTGGACATCGGCGATACGGTCGGGGTTGAAGGCACTCTGTTTCGGACCCGCACCGGGGAGCTGACACTTAAGGTCTCTTCCTTGCGCCTGCTGGCGAAGTCGCTGCGCCCGCTGCCCGAGAAGTGGCATGGCCTGACCGACAAAGAGACTCGCTACCGCCAGCGTTACGTTGACCTGATCGTTAACGACGACGTGCGCGATACCTTTCGACGAAGGGCCCAAATGATCTCGTCGATGCGGACCTTTTTCGCTGAACGCGACTTTCTCGAGGTCGAGACGCCGATGATGCACCCGATCGCGGGTGGCGCGGCGGCTAAGCCGTTCATTACGCATCACAACGCCTTGTCGATGGATTTGTTTCTTCGCATCGCGCCAGAGTTGTACCTGAAGCGCCTCGTTGTTGGTGGGTTCGAACGAGTCTTTGAGATCAACCGAAACTTTAGAAACGAAGGGCTGTCGCCGCAGCACAATCCAGAGTTCACGATGCTTGAGTTCTATCAGGCCTACGCGAACTACGATGATCTCATGGATCTCTCGGAAGAGTTGCTGGCGTGCTTGGCGAACGAAGTTACGGGCTCGGCGAGTGTTCAGTACCAAGACACGACATTGGAGTTCGGCAAGCCGTTTCGCCGCGTCACGATGAGCGATGCAGTTGCCGAGCAGGCCGGCCTAACGGCAGAGCAGGTGGCCGACGAAGCGGTATTGGCCGAGCTGGTTCGCGGAGCGGGTGTCGAAACCTCGAAGCTTGCCACCGGAGGCGCACTCTTGGCGCAAGCCTTCGAGGAGCTCGTAGAAGAGACGCTCATTCAGCCGACGTTCGTAACGCAGTTCCCGCGTGTGGTTTCACCGTTGGCACGCGCCAATGACGACGATCCGCGCTTTGTTGACCGTTTCGAGCTGTTCATCGCCGGTCGTGAGATCGCCAATGGCTTCTCCGAACTCAACGATCCCGAAGATCAACACCAGCGATTCCTCGCCCAACTCACGGCACGTGAAGAGGGAGATGACGAGGCGCATATGCTCGACGAAGACTACGTTCGCGCGCTGGAGTACGGCATGCCGCCTACGGCCGGGCAGGGGATCGGAGTCGATCGCCTCGCGATGTTGTTGACCGATTCCGCGTCGATTCGCGACGTGATTCTGTTCCCGCATCTCCGCCACGAAGGCGGACGCTAAAGGGCACTCATGGGCTGGGAGCTGATGGTCGGCTTGCGCTATCTGCGCTCGCGCCGCAACGAAGCCTTCGTGTCGGTGATCACGTTCATCGCCACATTGGGGGTGTTGCTCGGAGTCATGGTGCTCACGATCACCATGTCCGTCATGACAGGGTTCGAAGAAGATCTTCGCGCCCGTATCCTCGGTTTGCACGCCCACCTTCGCGTCACGAAAGGCATTGGCACCGGGGTAATCGACAACCCCGTTGAAATCGCCGACCTTGTTGCCGGGCAGGACGAAGTCTTGGACGCCGCGCCGGTGATCCAGACACAACTTCTAATCTCCTCGGGCGAGCAGCTGTTTGGTGTTTTTGGTCGCGCGATCGATCCGACCAGGCCGACGTCACTCGCAGGCATCATGCGTTACGTTGTCGAGGGCGATCCCAAAGTACTGGGCCAACGCATGGACTACGAAGGGACGCCGCTGCCCACGGCAATGATCGGTCGTGAACTCGGGCGCAAACTCGGGATTGGTCGTGGCGATGTCTTGCGGCTGATGGCTCCGCGCATGGGCGCGTCACCGCTTGGTGCATTGCCACGTTCCCGTCGTTTTGTGGTCGGCGCCTTGTACGACTCAGGCATGGTCGAGTACGACACGGCTCTGGTTTACCTAGGCCTGGAAGATGCGCGCGTCCTATTGGACACCGGCCCGATCGCCACGGGTATCGAAGTTCGGATCCCTGATCCCTACGACGCTCCGGATGTAGCCAGCATGTTGTCGGAACGAATTGGTCCGCCGTTCGTTGTGGAAAGTTGGACTGAGGCTCATCGAAATATCTTTGAAGCCCTGCAGCTTGAAAAGACGGCGTACTTTCTGATTCTGCTTCTCATTATTTTGGTTGCTGCCTTCACCATTGTTTCTAGCCTCTACATGGTCGTCATGGAGAAGCGTCGCGACATCGCTGTTCTCAAAACAATGGGCGCCACCGATCGCAGTATCGCGCGTGTCTTCGTTGCCAAGGGCGTGTTGATTGGCGGGGTGGGAACGGGTTTGGGGGTGTTGCTCGGCTATTTGGGATGCCTGGCTTTGGGACGTTGGGAACTCATTCCGCTCCCCGAGGGGGTCTTTTACGTCAAGACCCTGCCGGTGCGGATGATCCCTGCCAACTTTGCGCTCGTGGCGGCGGCATCAATGATCATCTGCTTCGGTGCCTGCCTGTTCCCGGCCTGGAAGGCTTCCCGCATCGTCCCCGTTGAGGTGC
>JBLFWR010000040.1:0-24470 GCA_047611725.1 Binatia bacterium
CCTGATTCTGGGTTCTGATCTTCCTGTGACGGTGGGTAGGGATGCCCAGGTGGCGATTGATGCCGATCCCACGGCCTTCGCGCGGGCCGGCATTTTAGCAGCCGAAGATGGCTGGGTTGCCGAGCGAATCGACGGCGATACGGTGTCCCGGTTAGTAGAGGGTGCAGCGCGCAGTACCGACGAGCACAATTTGATGCTTACGCGCTCGCCGCAAATTCTGGGAAAGGACGGCAAGGATACCGACTGGCCTTCGTTTCTGGCTGAGCATGACTCCGTCTCGACGATGGACACGAGCGGGCGTGACGTTTTGTACACCGTGCGTCGTCTGATCCTGGAGGGACAAGCTGCCCGTGCCAAGGAGCTGGCCCCGCGCATTGAAGATCCGCTGCGGGCGCTGGTTGCGCGCGGTTACTTGGAGCTGGGGCGCGGCGATGCACGTTGGGCAGCCGAATCCTTCCGTTCGGCTCTGACCAGAAAACCCGATCTCCACGAAGCTGCTGCGCCGTTGTTCCTGTTGGCACTGAAACAGGGCACGCGAATTGGTCCCCTCGCCGCGCGGGGGCTTTCCTCCGAGGGGCGCACGGTCATGCGCGCACAACGTCTTGCCGTGGCCAACGATATGCGAGGCCTACGGGCGTTGGATAGCGAGTTGGCTGGCGTGGCGATACGCGATCCTTTGTTTCCGTTGGCGATGCTTCTGCGTGCCCAGTGGCGTGTTGAGGCGAGCCAGGCCGAGTTGGCCGGCGAGGCCTTCGAGATCGTGCGCCAGGCTCAATGGTTGAGCGACCGGCCCGCGCCCTTCCTACTTCTGCGAGCTCGCGCGGCCGCCACGCTGGGCTTGCTCGAGCAGGCTGAAGTTGACCTTCGCAAGGCCCTTTCCAGAGTCGTCGCTGGCGATCTGTCGGAACTTGAGCGAGCTCAGGCACGCGCGCTACTCGACCAGCTTCCGCTGGCCCCTCAAGGATCCAAGCGCAGCACGATGCTGCAGGCTTTGGATCGTCTCGATCCTTCGCGTAGTTTTCAAGATCGCTCCAACCGTAACAGGACCCGTTAATGATCAATCCTTTTTTGGACCGAAGCTCATCTTGTCATCCGCAGCGTCGATCGCGGCAGACGTGGGTTGCGACCACTGCGCGAGTTGCCAAAATTTTTGTGTTGGCGTGCGCGATGGCTTTCGTCGTGTCCCCCATCTCTGAAGCAGACGCGGCGAAAGACTGGAACGTTCTCCTTCTAACATTCGATACCACACGTGCGGATTGGATCGGTTGTTACGGGCGTGAAAATGCAACGACGCCCGTCCTTGATGCTTTGGCCGCTGATGGTGTGCTGTTTGAAAACAACTTCAGCAGCAACCCCGTTACCCAGGCAGCGCACTCTACGATCATGACCGGCGTGTACCCGATGATGCACGGCGTTCGCGACAACACGTACTTCAAGCTGCCTCCAGAGCGCGAGACCTTGGCTGAGACTCTACAGAAACAAGGTTGGGCGACCGGCGCGGCGATTGGTGGATTTCCTCTCGTCAAAGAGTTCGGCCTTGCTCAAGGGTTTGATTTTTATGACGACGACATCACCGGAAACCGCGAAGACTTCATGGGTCGTCCTGCGGCGCGCCGCAGTGGAACCTGGTACGACGAGCGGCCTGCGGCTCACGTAAACGGGGCGATTCTACCGTGGCTCCGCGAACACATCGAGGAGCGGTTCTTCGTGTGGCTCCACTATTGGGATCCGCATCTGCCCCACATTGCGCCGCCGCCGTACAACGAGCTTTACGCGCATGACACGTACAGCGGTGAGATCGCGTATGCGGATCAGAGTTTGGGCACGATCGTCAAGGAACTGCGCCGCGCAGGGGTCTACGACCGTACGATCATCATCATGACGTCTGACCACGGCGACAGTTTTGACGAGCATCGCGAAGCCACGCACGCCTTTTTGGCATACGGGTCGTCGCTGCACGTGCCGCTGATCATGCACATCCCAGAGTTCGAGGGAGATCGTCGGGTCAAGCAGCGCGTATCCACCGTTGACATCGTCCCGACCGTTCTGGACTTGCTTGGTGTGAAAGGTCCCGAAGAACTTCAAGGCCGATCCTTGGTTCCGCTCATTGAAGATCCAAAGATGGAAATGGAACCACCAGCAGCGACATACTCGGAAAGTATGTCGCCACGCCTATCCCATGGGTTCGGGGAACTGCGTGCCCTGTACGACGGCGATCTAAAGTACATCCATGGCCCGCGCCCTGAGTTATTCGACCTTGCGAACGATCCCAACGAGCTCGAGGATCTTGTCGCTGCGCGCCCCGACGATGCCGCCCAGATGATGGCCAAGTTGGAGACATTTATCGTTGACCATGCCAGTAGCGAAGCCGTCGAGGCGATGCATGAAGTCGATGACGAGATGGCGGCACAGCTTGAGGCTTTGGGCTATCTCGATTCAACCGATGGTACCGACAAAACGGTTGAGGAAAAGCTGCGCAGCGACGGTGGTGTACCGCAAGACCACGTCGGCGATATCAACTTGAGCCAGCAATTGCGTCAGCAGCTTGGGGCCGGCCAGTTCAGCACCGCCCGACGCACGGCAGAGCGTTTGGTCAAAGCTTCTCCCGAGAACGGCTTTTACCGGGCCTCGTTGGCTAATGCGTTGCTCGGTCTTGGCAAACCGGCCGAAGCTGCCGAGGTTGTCGAAGGCGCCCAGGAGTTGGGCGGGGCACACCAAGCTGTGTTCCTACAAGTCGCCAAAGCGGTTTTTGAAGCCGGAGAACGAGATAGCCAACGCGGACTTGCGCTGGCTGAACGAATCGCGGCTGCTGAAGATTCGGCTGCCGCACATATGGCGTTAGCGCAGATGGCGCGGGATCAAGGCGACGACGAAACGTTTACACGCGAAGTTGAAAACGCGCTGTCCATCGACGACGAGAATACGGCAGCACACTTGGCTCTGGGCGCCCATCAGGTTGACACCGGCAAGCTCGACGAGGCGGAGCGGCATGTTCGCGCGGCCCTGACGGCCGAGCCAATGTCGCTTGTCGGTCAGCTAACGTGGGCGAAGTTGCTGGCCCGTCGCGGCGAGACGGCGACGGCGCTCGATCGCGTCCGGCGTCTTGTACGGCTGTCACCGGGTGGCTGTGAGCCGCGTTTAGAAGAAGTTCGATGGTTGCTGGAACTCGACCGGCTCGACGACGCGAAGCGTGCGCTCGTTGTGCTTGAGCGCAAGTGCGGCGACGAAGAGATACGCGATCAGGCGCGTAAGCTACTGGAAGGGAAATAGTACCAATGAACATTTTACCAATTGCCTTGATTGTCGGGTTTGCCTTATTGCTTCCCGGACAGAGTGCGTTCGCCGCATCCGATGACGACTTGTCGGGACCCGTAGTGGCGACCTGGAGCGGCGGCCAGACCCGGGCGACCGCTGTTGAAGAGCGCCTTTCTCAGACTTCGACGCGCAAAGGCGCGGCCGAGGGTGGGGCTTCGCAGGTTGACCAGCTGGTCGAGCGCTATCGTAAAGCCGCCGAACAGGAAGCCGTAGCTCAACTCGTCTTGGCCAATGCCGGCGATCCCGAGGCGGCGTTGAAGTCGCTGGAAGTTGAGACCGACTTCGCGAATGCAACGCAAAGCATTGTCATGAACGCCTACATCAGCGATCGGAGCGCGGGAATCACCGTCGACGATGATGCTGCTAAGGCCTATTACGATGCACACTCCGGCCAGTTCGAGACTCCCAAGCGAGTTGTGCTGTGGAACATCTATAAGCGTGATGTGACCGACGATGAGGCAGGAAAATCAGCGACCAACGAGTTTTTGAATGAGCTGCGTCAGCGCTACCTCGATGGAGAGAAGTTTGGATCGCTGGCTCGTGAACACTCTGAATCCGAAACTCGCCTGCGCGACGGTCGCGTGGGCAACTACGCCGAGGGGGCACTGCCCGAGAAGCTTGCCGACGTGGTTTTCTCTCTGGAAGAAGGCGGCGTTAGCGAACCGCAACGTGTTTCAGACGGCGCTGTGTTGCTCCATGTTACAGGCGTGGCCGAGCGCTCTGTTTTCCCCTTGAAAGAGGCGCGGTCGCGTATCGAGTCGATTTTGAGAACTCAGCTTTTAGAAGAGGAGATTCGCACTTCAGTTGCCGATCGAAAGCTCCCCGAAAGCTCTACCGTTCTAACGGATGAGGAGTTCGAAGCCGCAGTTCGTGGTGACGACAAAGAGAAAACCGTGCTCGAGATCGGCACTTTCCGCCTCTCTGCCGGCCAGGCTGGACAAATGATGGGGGCAGTACCGGCTCCCGTAGATATCGAGCCCGACGACAATTCCGACGAAGCGACCGCGCGGCGTGTGAGCTATGGCTATGCAGGCCTGGTGGCCCGTGCCCACGTGTACGATCGCATCGGTTCGGAGCCCGATCTTCTCAAGCCCGCCGTACGCGAAGATATCGATGCGCAGCTTGAGCGCCTACGCCAAAAGCTGATCGTGGATGGTGATGTAAACAAGCGCGTACGAAAACTCGCCGAGTCACAAACAGAAGAACTGCAACGTTTTTACGAAGACAATGCGCACCACTTTCAAAGTGAGCTTTTGTTTGAGGTGCGACACCTGACCGCTCCTTTGGGTGATGATGCGATGGCTCGAATGCGTACGCTGGAAGGTCTTCGTGAGCGCCTTATCGCCGGTTCGATCGATCTCGATGCGGCCGCGACGGAGCTCGGTGGCGAAGTTGCCGATTTGGGCTCGCTCGGTCTTGCCGAGATTGGGGAAACCGGCAGCAAGCTGCCAACGTTGGTCTTGGAACTCGGTTCAACGGGGTTCACCGTCCCCTTTCAGGACAACGATCTCCTGCAGATGGTTCATATCGTAAAACGCGAAGACCCCAAGACATTACCAATCGACGAAGTGCGTGAGCGGGTTCTCGACGAGTATCTGCAGCGCCACCAGCGAGCTCTGACCGGTGAGTTGATTGAGAAGATGCTCGCTGACGCGAAGTTCAACTTCGACCCCGATGCGGTTCGAGCCTACGTGCTTCCACCAGCGCTTTAGTTGCGCGCAGTTCTTTGAGTTAGGAGGCCTTGATGCCCAGTCCAGAACATGAAGCGATCGTCGGCATGCTCCAGAGTCAGCCCAAGCCAGCGACTGCTCCGTCGATCGAAGAAGTGCGTGCGATGTTTCTACAAATGTCTACGCTTTTTCCCGTGCCCAACGGTGTTGAGGTAGAGGCTGTTGATGGTGGGGGCGTGCCTTGCGAATGGGTACGCATGCCCGAAACTAACGAAGACCGCGTTGTTCTGTATCTTCATGGCGGTGGCTATGTGATCGGTTCCCCGACCACGCACCGTAGCCTCGTGGCCCGCATTGCTGCGGCCAGTGGTGCGCGCGTTCTCAGTGCCGACTACAGGCTGGCTCCGGAACATCCGTTTCCGGCGGCGGTCGAGGATGCAGTTGCGGCCTACGGCTATCTTCTCGCAGAAGGCATCTCTCCTTCCACAATAGTCATCGCCGGAGATAGCGCCGGTGGCGGACTGACCCTGGCAACGTTATTGGCGTTGCGCGACGCTGGCACCCCGCTGCCGTCGGGTGGCGTATGTCTATCGCCCTGGACTGATCTTGAAGGCACGGGTGGATCGGCGAGCGACCCTTCAATTGGCGATCCGATGATCGAGATCGATGGCCTACGCATGTTCGGCGAACTCTACGGTGGTTCTGAAATGCAGAATCCTCTGGCTGCCCCGCTGCACGCCAGCTTAGCCGGGCTCCCGTCGCTGTTGGTGCTTGTTGGCACCCGAGAGGTTCTGCTTGATGACTCAACTCGATTGGCAGAGCGAGCCAAGGCCGACGGCGTTGACCTTACGCTAATCAAAGAAGAGGGACTCATTCACGTGTGGCCGTTGTTCGGAGAGGGGGTTCCCGAATCCGTTGCCGCAGTGAACACGATTGGTGCTTTTATCCGCGACCGGACGGCGTAGCGGACTTTCGACGAAAACTAAGGAGAATGGAATCGATGAAGAATTGGACGACAGCAGTGGCCATCGTATGTGTGGCGATGATTGCCGGTTGCACGAGTGATGGCGGCGACCAAGCTAACAAGACCCCTGAACCGGCTGCGGCCGAGACCAAAGTGGAGACTCCAAAAATGGTAACGACCGACAGCGGCCTGCAATACGAGGTTCTTGAAGAGGGAAGCGGAGCCTCGCCGAGCGCCACCGATAGCGTAACCGTGCACTATGCTGGCACGCTCACCGATGGCACGGAGTTCGACAGCTCCTACAAGCGCAACACTCCGGCTACTTTTCCATTGAATCGCGTGATCTCCGGCTGGACCGAAGGCCTGCAGCTCATGAAGGAAGGCGCCAAGTACCGTTTCACGATTCCGTCGGAGCTCGGCTACGGCAAGCGCGGTTCGCCGGGATCCATTCCTCCCGACGCGACACTGATCTTTGTCGTTGAGTTGATCTCAGTGAACTAGCCGCCAGGGGCGCACTTGGCGAAGTTCAAGTATGCTTCACCAAACGCAAAAAGGCCCGACAACCGGAAACGCGATATCTCGCTTTCGGTTGTCGGGCCTTTTTGCGTTCGGCCTCAGAGCCAGTCGGTCGGTATGGGCAGGGCTGCACGCACTCGCATGTAGGCGCGCAGGGCGAATCCTAACAGTTTGTGGTTGTCGAATCCGCGTACTCGGGTCGGTTGGAAGCGCAGTTCGCAAAGACCCGTCTTCGCGTACTCGTCCGCCGACATCTTTTCGTACTCGCGCCCGCCGAACTTCCCGAAATAGCGTCGGGCCAAATACGGATTCAGGTCGGTCTCCAGGGGGACTTCCGAGATGGCGACATCACCGTCCATGATCACGGCGCGATAGGGCGGAGTTTCATCCTGAATAGTAAGACTGGCCCGCGGGTTGCGAGCTAGCGCCTTGGCCTTCACCGAAGTGCGGCCGGTGAGCATGCGGAAATCCCCGTCTTCATAGGCGTACCAAATCGGCACCTGAACCGGAGTCCCGTCTCTTCTTGCATAGGCCAGTATGGCGATGCGAGGAGCTGCCACGAACTCCTCAAGACCGGCGGGGTCGAAGGCGGGCTGTTCGCCCATTTTCTGAAAGGGAAGATCGCTCAAGGCCATCGGTAAGCTCCTCGGCGCGCGCGGTATCGGAGTGCGCGCGACTTGAAGACCCTGCCTCGTAAGCGCTGACAAAGCGACATTGGCCGACGGTAAAATCGGGGACGGGTACCGATTTAGCGTAAACGCTAAATCGGTACCCGTCCCCGATTTTATAGCCGGCTGGGAGCACCTTCGTCGGTGGGGCCGTGCCACACTAAGCGCAGCGCATCGGGGCGCATTCGTGCTGAAGAGATTGCTGCTGCCAGTGCGTCGCGCTCGGCGATCAACGCGCGTTCTTCGTCCGGATGAACATGGTCGTTCACCTCAGCCAGCGCCTTGAGGCGATCTAGCTCTGCATCTAGCTGGCGGCGCATGATCATCTCAGCTCGTCTGCGTAAAAGATCGGCGCGCCGCCCAGCCGAGGTTTCGGCGCTGGCGAGCATCTTTTCGAGAATGGGTCCCAATGCCTTGCGCTGGCCCGTGAGCCACTCGCCGCGACCGGTCTCTAAATTTTGGAAGTCTACGCTCTCGACTTCAGCACCAAGCTGATCGATCACGACCCGCACCGGTGTAGGCGCTAGAAAGCGATCGAGGTGAAGTCGCGGGGGCGCCACGGTCTCCAACACGAACACGGCTTCGAGGAGCAATCGCGGGGTTACCTTTTCGGTCAGCAGGGCGAACGATGCATTGCCGGGCTCTTCGGCGAGCATCAGTTCCATCGCGTCGCCAAGAAGCGGGTGGTCGTGGGTGGCGAAGTCGAGATCTTCGCGCACCAAGGCAGTCGCGCGCTCGAACGCGAGCACGACGTTACCTTGCTCAAGACTCGGAAACTCCGCGCTTTGGGTGCCATCGGGATTCAGGGCGAAGCAGCGGTTGCCGATTTCTTCCGCATAGACATGAAAGTGCTCGAGGATACGCAGAAAGTAGTCTTCGAGTTCCTCGTCGTCGTCCGTCTCGCGTACGCCGTCGATCAGATCGGCGGCGACATCGGCTCGTAGCGAGGCCATTTCAAGAAGCCGATCGCGACCGTCTTCGACCTGTTCGGCAAGAGTTGCCGCTGCCGCTGCGGTTTCTACTACAAGCGCGTCAATGGCCGCTGTGACGGTTTGTCGATCTTGCTTGGCTGCTGCTAGCGCGGCGTCTCTAACTTTTTCTCCGAACGCACTCAGAAGCGGATGCGCCACCAGGGTTGGTCGTGCGAACGCTCCAACACCTTCGTTGTGCCAGCGCGCGAGTACCTCAAGGCCTGTCCCGGCGGGCACTGGGACATGAATACGAACGGTGTTGCGCTGGCCGATGCGATCTAGACGACCGATGCGTTGCTCAACCAAGTCGGGGTCCAAGGGCAGATCGAACATGACGAGATCCGAAGCGTGTTGAAAATTGCGTCCTTCACTGCCGATTTCTGAGCAAATCAAAACTCGCGCGCCGTCTTCCTCAGCAAACCAGGCTGCGTTTCGATCGCGCTGCACCAGTGAGAGGTTCTCGTGGAACAGGGCAATTGAGACGTTGATTCGGGTTTCGATGGCCGATTTTAGAGCTTGGGCTTTGGCGGCGCTGCGGCACAGAACAAGTAGTTTCGCTGGCTCCGGATTGCCCAGTTGCTCGACCAGCCAGATGGTTCGCAGGTCGTCGGTGAGTTCGGGGTCTAGCGCTGGCTTGGCGTTGGGATCTGTTGACAGGTCGGCTTTGAGCTCGACCATGAGATGCGCGCCAGCTGCGACGTCGGGCTCGTCGAGTTCAATGATGTTGATCTCGCGCTGAGGAAAGCCAGCGACGGCTGCGCGCGTGTTACGAAACATGACGCGGCCCGGGCCATGGCGGTCAATCAGATCTTCCAGTAGCGCCTCACGCTCCTCTTCGTCGGCCAGGCGACTGTCGATTTCGCCGGGTTTCAGACCAAGGAATTCGCCGAGGCGGGTTTTGTCCTGGTCTTCGAGAGTTTGGCCGTCTAGCAGTTGGCGCGCGATGGCTGCGACCTGTCGATAGGTTCCGGCTTCGGCCTTCCAGTTTGCGAAATCGCCATAACGGTCGGGGTCGAGCAAACGCAGTCGAGCGAAATGGCCTGCCTCGCCCAATTGCTCGGGTGTGGCGGTGAGTAGAAGCAGCCCGGTGGCGTGTTCGGCAATGCGTTCGATCGCCGTGTACGAGCGGCTCGCCCCAGTCGGGCTCCACTCCAAGTGGTGGGCTTCGTCGACCACAAGTAGATCCCAACCCGCTTCGGCGGCTTGGAGCGCTCGTTTATCTGACGTGACCAGCGACAGCGGTGCCAGAATCAATTGCTCGTCTGAGAACGGGTTGCTGCCGGGCTCGCTTTCTTCGATGGAGGCACAGCGGTCTTCATCGTAAATGGCGAAACGCAGATTGAAGCGGCGACGAAGCTCGACCAGCCATTGGTGGATCAACGAATCCGGCACGACCACGAGAACGCGTGAGGCGCGGCCGGTCAGAATCATACGATCCAAGATCAGACCGGCTTCAATCGTCTTTCCCAGGCCGGTTTCGTCGGCGAGCAGTACGCGCGGTACCGGTCGGCGCGAAACTTCTGACGCAATGAAAAACTGGTGGGGGAGCAGCTCGATGCGTGCTCCGACGAAGCCACGTAAGGGCGAGCTGCGCATTGCGTGGAGGCGGTTCAGCGTTTCCAGGCGCAGATCGAAGAGGGAACTCGGGTCGGTTCGCCCATCGGCCAGCCGTTCGCGCGGTCCCGACAGGGCGGTCGTATCCGAAACTAAGGCCTCGCCCAGCTCGCCGTCGCTACATCGATACACGAGCAGGCCGTCGACTTCCTCGACGCCCAGAATGCGTCGCGGGTTGCCCTCATGGTCGGTGACCGTGTCTCCGGCACCGAACTGAACACGGCGTAATGGTGCCGAGCGAATCGCATATCGCCTGGTTTCGTCGGCGGCGGTAAAAGCAACCACCACGCTGCGGTCGTCTACTGAGAGAACCACTCCGAGGCCGAGTTCAGGCTGAGCGTCGCTCATCCAGCGTTGTCCAGGGGCGATTGATGCGAGTGGGTTCGAAGCTGCATTCACGCAGCGGACCTTATACAAAGCAGCCCTCCGACCCGAGTGATCGGGGTAGAGAAAATGTGGGGAATGGGGTTTGTACAACGCGATGAAACTATCGGAGCAAGATCACATAGATCTCGTCTATGCCGTCGAGCTGCTTGAAAATCCGGGCCTGGCTGCCCGATTGGTTTCGATGCTCGGAACGCCCATCGAAAGCGGCATGTCGATGTTGCCCGCCGGTGCCCATGCGCTCATTGAGCGCGCCACAACCAGAGCCTTGGGAAGCGCGCTGGAAGTCGCACTGTCCACATTGGACCGTCAACGCCAGGGCTCCTCACGCGACCGCTTTCACAAGGCATTGGTCATCGGCTCGGGCTTTGGTGCGGGAGCCTTCGGTTTACCCGCACTGGCCGTGGAACTGCCGGTGACGACCACCGTAATGCTGCGCTCGATCGCTGATATTGCTCGCAGTGAAGGGGAGTCGCTTGAAGTCGTGTCGTCGCGTCTTGCGTGCCTTGAGGTACTGGCTTTTGGGGGCCGCGGCAGCGACGACGATTCCAGCGACTCCGGCTACTTCATGGTTCGTACGGCCTTGGCTCGTGCGATTTCCGACGCCGCCGCCCATGTGGCGAAGCGTGGGATCGTTCTGGAAGGGGCCCCCGCCCTGGTGCGATTGGTGGCCCAAATAGCCTCACGGTTTGGAGTCGTGGCCAGTGAAAAGGTCGCGGTTCAAGCCGTTCCGGTCGTTGGCGCTTTAGGTGGAGCCTTCGTGAACTCGGTGTTCATCGATCACTTTCAAGACATGGCTCGCGGGCATTTCATTGTTCGACGCTTGGAACGCACGCACGGCCCCGACGCCATTCGTACGGCCTATGACGCGGCCCGTAGCCGCTAGCGCATTGAAACTGGAGAACGGAATGGGAAATTTGCAGGGAAAGGTCGCACTGGTTACCGGAGCTGGCCAGGGAGTGGGGCGCGGTATCGCGCTGGCATTGGCTGGCCAGGGCGCAACTGTGGCGGTGGTTGGCCGCACTGCTGCCAAGTTGGAAAGCACTGCCGGTTTGATTGTCGAGCGTGGCGGCGAAGCGTCAACTGTTGTCTGCGATGTCGGCGATGGAGAGGCGATCGACGCCTGTGTCGAGCAAGTGGTCGGGGCTCACGGAACCGTGGACATCCTCGTGAACAACGCGCAGGTCGTGCCGCTCGGAAAACTTCTAGACGTAACCGAGAAGTCGTTTGAGATGGGATTGCGTACCGGCCCAGTCGCGACGTTGCGCTTTATGCAGCGTTGCCATCCGCACCTAAAAGACGGCGGTTCCGTCGTCAACCTTGGAAGCGGGGCAAGCTTGCGGCCCGACCCGGTTGGTTTGGGCGCCTACGCGGCCGTGAAGGAAGCCACGCGGAGTCTGACACGCGCGGCGGCCGTTGAGTGGGGGCCAGATGGAATTCGAGTGAACGCGATCATTCCGATCGGCAACTCGCCGGGGATGGAGATGTGGGGCGAGTTTTTTCCCGACGACTACAAATCGTTTATGGCGACCGTTCCGTTGGGGCGTCTTGGTGATTGTGAGCGCGATGTCGGCGGCGCTGTTGCCTGGCTTTCAAGTGACGCTGCATCGTACATCACCGGCACGACCCTGATGTTGGATGGGGGCCAGGCCTACCTGCGTTGAATCGTGGCGCTCGGCTCGTGGCCGCGCTGCGTGCTCGCCGTGTTCCTCAGCTGCCCAGAGTCCGGTCGAGTTCGAGCAGCTGATCTTGGCGCGACAGGGCGATGCGGGTGCAGGCGCGGATGAGAGGACGCGTGGTCTGCTCTCCGACATTGCGTACGAATTTCAGAGGATCGAGTTTTCCCGCAAACATCTGACGGGCGTCGGCTAGCAAAGTGTGAGTGCGTCCGGTGCCGAGTTTTCGGTAGACGAAGGCGCTCACGGGTGAGGTCGTGAGATCAGTTCCCGACTCCCAGGCTCGTCCACCCTCTAGAATGTGTAAGAGATCGAGATCGACCGTGTGGTTGGCCAGGGCGTCGGGCAGGTGGTCTTCAAGCCGTTCCGGCTTGCCGTCGGGCGAGTAGATATCACCCAGCAGCATCGACACGGTACAGTCACCGCCGGTGATCATGGCAATCGCTTCCAAGATCGCCATGGTCAAAATCTTTACGCCGAGATATTCGCAGGCGAACGCAATGTTACGGCCCGCTGCCAAGCGTAGCGCGACAATTTCCTCGTCGGATGGCGTTCCCTGGAACGAGTGAAATACGTGGTCTGGATCCAGACCGCGAAGGAAGCCGTCCATGCTTGCCAAAGCAGTGCGGTAATCACGCAATGTATACACACCCGCCGCCGAAAGATCGGCGTTGGATTCTTCAATCAACAGCCAGGTGCCCGATAGGAATAGCGAGGGGTCTTCAACGCTGAAGCTTGCGACATCGCGATTGGCGAGATCGACGGCTTCAGTCATGATTTCACGGAGCTGTTGGTCGTTGAGTTCTATCCCTTTGATTTGTGCAGTTGCCGGAAGGCGTTGCGCGAGTCGGACGAACGGCCCGTTGCCTTCTGCGTCGTGAGGACGAAAGGGGACGGTGGCTTCGATACACGCTAGAATTGCCACCAGGTCGGTTTGTGACACCCACGGCGCAAGCGAATGAGCCGCAACGACCCCACTTAGAAATTCATTGAGGCCGCTGACCAGGGCTATTTTTTCGCCCGGCGTGTATCCGAATATTGCCGTGCAAAGAGCCGCTGGGGGATCTGAAGTTTCCGGAACGACCAGCGACCACGGGGCATCGGTGAGGTCGAAAAGGGGCTCCAGGATCGGCTTCGCCTCCAAAGGGAGGCCTTGGTCGAGTTGGCAGTAGACGACGTCGTGAAACAGGGCGGCCAAAGTTTGGCGAGGCCCGGTCCCGCGGCACAGTTCAAACAGGTGCGTGGACCGGTGGTAGCGCCGTTGGCCGTGATCCATAGAGCGGTGGACAAAGGCCGAGAGCCGTTCGATCTCCTTCATGGGGACCGGGGCCTGGAGCTGTCGGAACGAATTGCCGAATAGTTCGATGAATCGGTTGATGGTTGAGGCGGACATGGGTTTTGGAGGAGCTCGCGTGCGGGCTCGAAAAACTATTTATCGCTGACCTGCGTAGCTGACGCACGCTTTAGCCGGGCCGGGCAAAAAAAAGGCCGCGCCCTCGGTTGGGGGCGCGGCCTTGAGGCTAGGGCTTGAGCCCTCAGCTAGTAGACGCGGCGCTCTTTGATACGGGCGGCACGACCTGTGAGCTCACGTAGGTAGTAGAGGCGAGTACGCCGGACCTTACCGTGGCTCTTAATCTCAATTTTATCGATACGCGGCGAATTGAAGGCAAAGGTTCGTTCTACGCCGACTCCATACGATGTCTTGCGAACCGTGAAGGTCGAACGGACAGCGCCCTTGGCGAAGCGGAGGCAAACGCCTTCAAAGATCTGGACACGTTCCTTTTCGCCTTCAACAATGCGGGCGTGCACCCTAAGGGTGTCGCCAGCCCGGAAGGCAGGGTGGTCGGTGCGGGTTTGTTCGGCTTCAAGACGGTCGATGACGTTCACTGATGTGCGCTCCTTCCTTGAACAGGAATCCGCGTACTTAGCTTGTACTTCGTAGCCGGTCAAGGAGGACCGCGGCGGCGGCTCTAACTGAAAGGTGATTGTAGTCGGTGGGGCCGCAAATCGGCGGCAGAAGGCCCTCACACCGCTCCAAAACGGAGGGCGCCAGTCCCCAAGCGGTTCCCAGCAGCATCAAGACCGGACGGCCTGAGTCCTCGTTCAGGCGTTCGCGAAGGGCTCCGAATTCCAACATGGGGGGCCCGGATTCGGTGATCCGGGCGCTCGTCGCAATCAAAGAAGGGGCGATTCCGTGGAGCCGTTCGATGTCGATCTCGGCGCCATCCAGCGTGCGCTCGAGTCGGACGGTGGCCAACGCATCTGTGCGGTTCGGATTGTAGGCTCGTCCCGGCCCTTCGTCCCAGTGGTGCATGATGCGTCGGACCAGACCACGCAATGCATCCACCGGTGTCACAACGTAGAAGGCTCGGGCGCCGTAGGTACGGCAGCTGCGGGCGATGTCATGGACATCGATGTTGGTGACCGAACTGGTTACGGTTCGCCCCAGTTTGTCTACAACGGGATGATGAATGAGGGCGACGTAGAGTTCCGACATGGTGAGATGGGTTGTTCAACAGCCCGCTAGGTTCGCGTGTGATGCGAAACCAGCGATGCCACCAGCGTGCCACCAGCGTGCCACCAGCGTGCCACCAGCGTGCCAGCAGGGATGCAAAACCTACCATGTCCGACCATGTTCGCCGCTGCTTCACAACAGGCGCGGCCTTCGGCCCGATAAGAAGCGGCCTTCGGGCTGAGCGTGCGTGCAGCGTATTGTTTGAAAAATGGGCGCTTCCTGTTCGCTGAAGGGGGGGGGCTATTAGGGTTTAGAAAGGACGGGGATGGCTTGTAGCAAGTGTGAGCAGGAACGACTGCGGGGGGTCTGTTCTGCGGGCTTTGCGGTGAGCGCATTGAGCAGGATGGTGCGGAGCTCCCGGTTTTCGGAGATGGTCGCTATCGCGCTGAGGTGTTGATTGGCGAGGGGGCGCACAAACGTGTGTTCCGCGCTCGCGATACGCGTCTTGAGCGCGATGTCGCGGTCGCCTGGTTCAAAACTGATTCGCTGGATGCCAATGCCGGTCGCCGTCTGCAGCGCGAGCTCGAAGCGATTGCCCGTGTCGGGGACCACCCAAACATTGCTGCCGTTCTTGACCTTGGCTCCGAACAAGGCCGTCCGTTCGTTGTTAGCCGCTACTGTGAAGGTGGGTCGGTGGCGGATCTTCTGGCTGATCATCGACCTTCTGGGCACGGGCGATTTCGCCGGGGCGACCCGCGAAATTGATACCTATGCGCGTTACGCCGAGGAATCGCGTCAGCCTTTCTTTCTCTGGTACGCGACGGTAGCGCGGGCGATGCGCGCGTTCGTGTGCGGGCAACTCGCGGAATCTGAACAGCTGGCGGGACTTGCCTTGGTGATTGGCCAGCGTGGGCAGGTTTCGGATGCCGAGCAGTTTTTTGGACTCCAGGCTTTGCAGGTCGCTTACCTGCGCGGCGAAGCCGGTCCGATGATTCCTCACGTCGTGGAATTCGTTGAACGGTTTCCAGCGATTCCCGCTTGGCGCGCGGTGCTTGCGGCGCTCCATGCAGTTGGTGGCCGTCATGTCGATGCGCGGCGCGAGCTCGACACGCTGTTTGTCGATGACTTCGCGAACCTGCCACGAGACTGCAATTTGTTGGTGACGCCGGCCGAGCCACTCGGGTCGCGGCTCTGATCGAGCCCTTTGTGGATCAACATGTTGTGGTTGCCAATGCGGCCGGTTACTTCGGGCCGGTTTCCTATTTTGTCGGCATTGCGGCGTCGCTTGCCGGGGATTTTCCAAGCGCCGAACGGAACCTGCTTCACGCAGCGTCCGAGGCGACCCGAATTGGAGCGCCGGTCGCGGCAATGCGCACGGACCTCGCTGTGGCGGAACTTTACGCGAGCATGGACGCGCCGGACGGGCGTGTTCACGAACACGCGACACAGGCCGCGAACGTGGCGCGTGAACTTGCATTGCGGCCGTCGATAGCCCGCGCCGAAGCGCTCCTTTCCAGTTTCGAAAACGTCGGCGCGGCGCCAGATACAGCGGTTGCGGTTGCAACTCAGGTGCCCGCCTTGCAGGCCAAGGCGGCGTACAGAGATCGGGTTCGCGAACTCTCAGCCGAGCTCGATGATGCGGAACAGTCCAACGACCTTGGCCGTGTGGCGAAAGCTCGCGCCGAGATGGAAGCTTTGACCAATGAACTGACCCGGGCAGTGGGTCTTGGCGGCCGCGATCGAAAGGCCGGATCCCAGACAGAAAGGGCGCGACTCAATATCACCCGCTCAGTGCGTGCCGTTCTTAAGCGCCTACAATCCGAACATCCCGCGTTGGGCGATCATCTCGATGCGGCGATCAAAACCGGCCAGTTCTGCTCCTACAGCCCCGACCCCGAGCTGCGACTGGAGTGGGACATCATGCGTTCCGGAGACTGAGGTGGGTGGTTAGGCTGCAAATATCCTCATTGTTGTGCCATCTGTGTGATTGCAATGTCTTGACCTGTGTCACGTGACGCGTTACTTTTGGGTCTGTGATCAAAACGTTCGCGGACAAGCAGACTCAAGAGCTGTACGTGACCGGGAAGTCTCGGCGTTTTCCACCAGGTATCGCCAAACGAGCGCGACGAAAGCTCGAATACGTCGATCTGGCAACCTGCCTTGATGACCTGAAGGTTCCGCCGGGGAATCGACTGCACGAGCTCTCTCGCGAACGAAAAGGCCAGCAGGCGATCGCCGTCAACGACCAATGGCGTATTTGTTTCCGATTTGTTGACGGTGATGCGTACGACGTAGAGATTGCCGATTATCACTGACACGAGGTACGACATGTCGATCCGCAATACAGGAGAACGTAAGGTCCGACCGACCCATCCCGGCGAAATGCTTCGGGAAGATTTTTTGCCCGATTTCGGACTGACGGTCACTGCCGCGGCGCAGGCTCTCGGAGTATCGCGCCAAAGTGTTAACGAGTTGCTGCGCGGCCGACGAGCCGTCAGCCCGGAGATGGCGCTTAGGCTGTCGCGACTGTTGGGAAACTCCCCAGAGTTTTGGCTACGCGCGCAGCAGGCGGTCGATCTTTGGGACGCTGCCCGCGTAATCAAGCGCCAAGTTAAGCAGATCAAACCGCTGAAAGTCGCATAGCGAGGCGCAGCAGTAGTGCGGCCACCCACGGCCGCACGGCGTTACTCTCGGCTCGAGGCTCGTTACGCCAGCAGCCTTTTGAGCACCGCTTCACACTGAGTTTGATCCATAAAGCGGGGTACCGGGTAGTTGGCTTGTGCCTCGGCCAGCGCGCGTTTTGCGATCGACTCGATATGAATTTGTTGCAGTGCGGGCAGTGTCGGCGCGATGCCGACTTTGTCCATCATTTCGCGAACAGCAGCGATGAAGGCTTGAGCTTTGTCGGCCTCGCTGGCGTTTTCCAACCCTTCCAGACCCGCGATGTCGGCCAGCTGAGCCAGTCGACCGCCCGCGGTCTCCGCTGAAAAATCCAAGATCTGCGGAAGAACCACCGCGTTGGCCCAACCGTGCGGAGTTCCGTACTGAGCGCCGAGGTTGTGGGCGATGGCGTGCACGTAGCCGACACCGGTACGGGTGAACGCCATGCCGGCATAGTAACTGGCCAGCGCCATGGCGCTTCGGGCTGAGATGTTGTCACCTTGAGAGTAGGCGGTTGTTAGGTTGTTGAAGATCAACCGCACGGCCAACGTTGCAAATTGTTCGGTCTGCTTGGTTGATGTCGGCGCCAAGAACGACTCAACGGCGTGAGTCAGCGCATCCATGCCAGTGGCCGCTGTGATGTGAGCGGGTAGCCCGGTCATCAACGAAGCGTCCAAGGCTGTCATTGTCGGGATCAGCTTGTGATCGACGAAGAATTTTTTGATGTGGGTGTCGGGGTCGGAGACAACCGCGGCCACTGTTACTTCGGAACCTGTGCCGGCAGTGGTGGGGATCGCAAACAACGGTAGCGGCAGTTGTCGCACCTTGAACAACCCTTCTAGTTTGTGGAGCGGCTTGTCGTTGGTTGCCATGGTGGCGATGATTTTCGCCGCGTCCATTGGCGATCCGCCGCCAACAGCCAAAACCGAATCGCAACGCGCTTCGCGCAGCTTGGCGAGTCCTTCGTGTACGTGAATCGTCGTCGGGTCGGGTTCGACACCATCGTAGATGGTGCAAGCAACACCGGCGGCCTCCAGCGGCGCCGTAATGCGAGCGATCAACCCGAGGTCAACCAATCCGCGATCCGTGACGATCAGGCATTTGCGGAATCCCGCCTGCCCGATTGCCGAGCATAGCTGCTCGCTTGAACCCGGTCCGATGAACGTAACCGGAGAGCGATCAGGCAGGAAGTTTGCGACGAAGCGAGTGACCGCGATGGCGATATTGTGTGCGAGTTTCTTGAGCGCGAACATGGCCCCGTTCTAGCCCGTTTTGTAGGTGTCACCAAAACGGGCAACCCAGATGATGGTTTTTTGCCGTGGGGTGCTGGGGCGCCGGGGGCGAGGCAATACTCGCTTCACTTGGTCCTCGCGCTTTGCGCTGCGGAATCGTTCTTCGAGCATTGCCTCGCCCCCGGCGCCTTCGCGCGGGTGTTGGAATGCGAAACGCGGGGCGCACTTGACCTGAGACGTTGGGTAAGAGTTTTCAACAGTCTGCGCGGACTGTTGGCGGCGGGTTCTTGCCGATGCTGCCATGGGCATCGCGTGAGTGCTTGAACGACGTGCGCGCGACGAAGGTAGGGCCGGCGAAGATGGGGAGATCGGAAGGCTACAAGAATTCAGCAATGGCAGCACTCAAAATCCCCGTAGGGTACCAAAACTCAACCGTTCAATGATTCTGCAGTGTTGGCCCAGCCCGGTGAGGTTGCGACACGGTTCAGGTCGGGGTCGGGCGCTTGGAGCTCTTATCCCCCTGTTGCGCGCCGTCCCATAACACCGTATCTTTTCTTCCGGAGATTAGAGACAATGACTATCGCTGCTCAACCCCAACTCAAGCCAGGTCGCGTCTATCGCACGCGCGAGCTGGGGCGGTGGAGCGCCAACGCCCCACGGCTCGCGCAGCGGCTCGTCAGGGACGGACAGCTCGTACAGCTCGCGCACGGGCTCTTCGCGGCGCCGAGGCGCAGCCGATTCGGAGCGGTGCCGCCAACGGATGAGGCGCTGCTTCGTGCTTTCCTCGATGACGAGCCGTTCGTGTTCACTGGCCCCGAGCGCTGGAACGCCCTGGGCCTCGGGACGACCGCTGTGTTTGCGATGCCGCTCGTCTACAACACCAAGCGCTCGGGCCGCTTTACCTTCGGAGGTCGGCAGTTCCTGCTGCGTCGTGTGGCCTTCCCCAAAACGCCGGCCCCGGAGTGGTTCGTCGTGGACCTTTTCGAGAACGCCGAGCAGGCTGCGACCGCGCGGGAGGATTTGCGAGGCGCGCTCGAGGCTTCGTTGCGTGCGGGCAAGTTCGATCGTGACCAGCTCACGTCGATGTCAACACGGTACGGCTCGCGGCGTACGCAGGCGTTCGTGAAGTCCGCGCTCGAGGCGTCTATGCGATGAGCTTCGTGCACGACGATCCCCAGTTCGACGGACTTTTGCAGATCGTCGCGAACGATCGTGGGCTGGGTGTAGCCTTGGTCGAAAAGGACTACTGGGTCACACACACGCTGTGGGCTCTGCACGCTCAGGGCTTCGATATTTGGTTCAAGGGTGGCACCTCACTGTCGAAGGGCTTCGGCTTGATAGAGCGCTTCTCCGAAGACCTCGACCTGAAGCTCGAGCCCGGCGAAGTCACTGAAATTCGCTCGGTGACCAACTGGAAGAGCCAGGGCACCAAGGCGACAATCGAACGCAAATCCCACTTCGAGGCGCTCGCCGACCGGCTGTTGGTGCCTGGCGCGAAGGTGAATCTCGGTAACATCGTCGACACGAGCTTCCGCAGCGCAAACCTACAGGTTGACTACCCGGGCAAGCACAGGAAGGCGCTCTCGTCGGCGCTGCGTCCCTTTGTGCTCCTCGAGATTGGCAGCGCTCGCGTGACACCGTTTGTCGCGCGCGACATGTCCTCCTTCGTGCACGAACACTTGGAACGTGCGGGACAGCTCGTTGACTTCCACGACAACCGCCCCAGGGCAGTACGCTGCGTGCATCCGCTTGTGACCCTGCTTGAGAAGCTCGATGCGTTAATGCGTAGGCTTCCGCGCGAGGATGTTGCGCCGGCGACGTTTGTTCGCCACTTCGAAGACGCGGCTCGTATCGTTAGGGCGGCACGTGGGCTGCCGCCACTCGTGGCCTACGCGACCGTGCACGGGCTCGTTGATGAGATGTTGGCGCAGAATCAGATCGCGGCACTCCCTTCGTCGAGGCACGCGGCGTTCACCCCGAAGGACGATGAACGTTGGCACACAGTGCGGAAGGCGCACGACGCGATCGGTCCGATGTTTTGGGGCCCGCGCATTTCTCTTGAAGACGCTTGCGCCGACGTTCGGGGCTGGCTCGATACCGAGCTGGTTCCATGACCCGTGCTAAGTAGGAACTTTGGTGCTGCGTGAATATCAGCACCACCTCAGACCGTTTGCCTCAACCGGGTAGATATCGGATCTGTGGGTGGTGGGTCACCGTCGGCACATCGCACTTCGCTGCTCAAGATTGATGAATTGCTGGTTCGCAACTGCGTTGCTGTGCTTGTGCTTTGCAGCGTGTACGCCGGGCGAAAAGCAGCCTTGGACCTGTCGTGGTTGCAACGTCGTTCTGGTTTCAATTGATACGTTGCGGGCCGATCGCGTTGGCGCCTATGGCTATAGGCGCCCCACGACTCCGGTTCTGGATGGGCTGGCTTCATCGGGTGTGCTTTTCTAACGTGCGGTTAGTCAGTCTTCGTGGACTCGCCCGGCTCACATGTCGATGATGACGGGTTTGTATCCTGCCGAGCACGGATTCATCGCGATGTCTGACCGGCGCCGCCTGGAAGACAGCGTGCCTACGTTGGCGTCGACCCTTCGTGGCGCTGGCTGGCAAACCGTTGCGTTCACCGGGGGGATTAACGTTGCAGCCAAGTTTGGTTTCGACTCTGGGTTCGATTCCTACCGTACCAATGGACGCAGCTTTCGAGACAATCTTGAAGACCTGCGTTGGTGGCTGGACAATGAGCGCGAAGACCGTCCGTTCTTTCTCTTTTTGCACGGCTACGACGCGCACACGCCCTACGAAGGTTTCCCCAGCGATCGCAGGGCGCTGGGCCTGCCCGAGCCCCGCCCCAGCAAGTCGTTTCAAAAGGCTTGCACGGCGGCCGAGCAGCCGTCGGATCTGAAACGATACAATCGTGAATACGATGCCGCGGTTCATCGCGCAGATCGCTATGTGGGCAAGGCCCTCGATGAGCTCCGGAACCGCGGGCTGCTTGAAAACACGCTACTCGTTGTGACCTCCGACCACGGCGAAGAACTTGCCGATCATGGGCGGTGCTTTCATCTGACCACTTTGTATCGAGGTTCTCTGTGGCGGCGAAGAAGGCGCGATCATTCTCGGTGGTACCCCACCGCACAAATCACAGATTACGGGTTTTTCAGTCGGCTTGAGATCACGGCGACCGGCTGCACTGCGGCGAGTTCAAAACCTGCGAACGGTTGGCAACCGACGCGATGGTGTTGAGGTGGCTGGAGACGGCGTGTTCCTCGTCGGCGTGGAGTCGTTGAAGAACGGAGGAGACGGATTCAATCTACAGGGCACGGGAGGACGGGCGCTTGATCTGGTTGGCCGCGACAACGCGGGTAACGGAATCTCGATAACTGGCAACGGTAAGATTGTGTCTGGTGTGGTCGCGAATAACGGCCGCCCCAATCTTCACGATAGCGGCTCCGACAACGACACCTCTGGGCTGATCGAGAAGTGATGTGGAAAATGCGGTGTGCCGGCGCCCTCCGGCCAACATCAGCCCCGCTGAGCCGATAAACGGACACAATTCATGAATTTAAGTTGACGGAATGGATCTTATCGGACTCGAGTTTAGATCGGGTAGGGCGTTTGAAGTTCTTACCCACTACAGCTTGCACTTCCTCGTGCCAGGGCTCTTGGCACGGCTCTTCTTCGGCGACCAATGGAAGAGAGCCTGGCTCATTATGCTCGCCACAATGATGGTCGATCTTGACCACCTATTTGCCTATCCAGAGGTCTTTGTGGCTGACCGATGTGGCATCGGATTCCATCCGCTTCACTCGTCTTGGGCTATCGGCGCTTACACAATCGCGCTCGCGATACCGCGGCTTCGCGTCGTGGCAACCGGTCTGCTTTTTCATATGCTTACCGACTTCCAAGATTGTTGGTGGATCTAACCGAGCACGGTGCTGGCGGCGAGCGACGCGTGAACTTCGTCGGCAGCGCGCGCCCCCGCCGACACCGCCCCATCCATGAACCCACACCAGTGCACCGCACTCTCGGTGCCCGCCCAGAAGATACGACCACTCGGCTTGCGGATGTGCTCTCCAGCGGCAGTCAGGATTCCCGGAGTCAGCGGCGTGATACAGCCGGTACTCCACGGATCGGTGGACCAGTCCTTTTCAACGTAGCCGATCGCTTCGCGCGCCTTGGGGCCGAAGTAGCGGACGAGTTCTTCTTGAACGCCCTTCTCTCGTGCGCTGCGATCGGCGAGGTGGGGGCATTCGACGATCGACATAAAGCAGGTCAGAACGCCGATAGAGCCGTCTTGCGGAGAGCCGTCGAAAACGAGTTGCAGCGGGCTACGATCACTCTGCATCGCGCCGTTAAGACCGACAGCCCGCCAAAACGGTGTTTTGTACAGGACGGCGACCTTGGTGATTGGAAGCCGCGGTAGGCTCGCCCAGGCGGTGGCCATATCACTGCGCGCTTTCGGCAATGCCGGCGTGAAATCGATGCGCAGCGTGTCCGACGGCATCATCGCGACGATGATGCCGCCGGCAGTAAACGTTTCCCGCGTCGTCACAACGCGCACCGGAGCACCGGGCTGGTCTTGGATACGAAGGACTGGGCGGTCCAGAAGTACATCGGCTCCGAGTGCTTCGGCCATGCGCAGGGAAATCACTTGGGATCCACCGACGATACGTTGATCCTGGGCGCCGCCATCATTGAGAATGAGCGGCAAGAGGCCACCCGCTGAGCGCGCGTAGTAGAGAAACCAAAGCAAGGAGATGCGCTCGGGGTAACCCGCCATGACGGCCCGCGTGATGATCCGAAAGACGCTGGCTGCGAACGAAGTCGAGGCGTGGTCACGCAGCCAGTCACCCAGGGTCATGCGATCCAGCGCCATGGCCTCATCCATCCTCCAGGGCTCGCCCATGGGCATGGTTTTCGAGAGACGATCGAGCTTGAAGGCCAGCCGGACGAAATCGGCAGCGTCAGCCGCTTTCATGTCGGGCAGGAGCCCGGCCGAGATCACGCCTTCGATGTCGTAGGTCGTGTCGCCCTTGTAGTAGGTTTGGAAGGTGCCGATACCGAGGTCGCCCAGCAGAGCTGCAATACTATCCTGACCGGGGCCGACCCAAGCACCACCGACCTCCGTCTTGCGACCGTTGCCGATGGGCATGTTCAGCGTGCGACCGCCGACGCGATCGCGTGCGTCGAGGACCACCACCGAGCCAACACCGCGCTGCTTCAGGCGACGGGCGGCCATCAGGCCTGAGAGGCCAGCACCGACGACGACAACGTCCACATGACGAGTGCCCCCGGAGCTTTCGCGTGTCGCCGCGCGCACCAGCCCTGGTGCGCTCACCGCTGCCGTGGAAAGCACGGCGGCACTCGCCCCCAGCCGAACGAAGCGCCTGCGAGTCCAGTCCCCGCTCATGGTGTGGCGCTTCCGGGGGCAGGATCGCCGGAACCCAAACAGGGCAATCCATTCGCGACGTAGTCCACGATGAGCCGCCGATCCTGTGCTGGCACGTCGGCAATCATAGCGGCCATCACGTCGTCCGAAGCGCCGCGTGTATGCGCGCTGATCTCATCAAGCCGTCTGTTCAGGTACCGAGCATGTTGCCCGCAGAGACGATGTGCCTTTCTCGCGTCCTGTCCCTCGGCGTTAACTCCGTGGCACGACGCGCAATGCCGGGCGTAGAGCATTTTGCCCCGATCGTGTCCCTGGATCGGAGCCGTTGGCGAGGGCACGGCGAGTTCCGAGAGGTAGGTCGCGATGACCGTGCTCTGCGCGGCACTTAACGTGCGCGCCAGCGGCTGCATGACCGGCAGGTGAATCATGCCGGAGCGCAAACGTGAGAGTTGGTTCTCTATGACTGCCCGACGCTGACCGGCGAGTCGCGGGATCGCGCCATCGGGTCTTCCGCTGCCGTCGTCGAGATGGCAGGCAGCGCAGTGCGAGTACTGCTGGGGTTGATCTGCGGGGGCTGTTGACGCGAGCACGTCAGAGATTGCTTGCGACTCCTGGGCGGTTGGCGTGCGCAGTGTGAGCCAGACCACCGGTACGACGGTCAGAATCACAAGGGCAAGAACGAGCGTGATGAAGATGCGCATCGCAGGCGGGACAATCGCAAGTTCCCGGAGGTACTGCAACGCGGTGAACGCCTTCTGCGCCAGACCGGTTCGGCTACGCCCGGCATCTCAGCCGAACGCACGGTCAAGTTGACTGCACCGGTAAGGCTACCGACGGACCTGGCGCTTGAGAGTTTCGACCGAGACCTCGATAGGTAGCGTGATCTACTCTCGGTCGAATGGGAATGTGCAGCCGCTAGAGCCCGCCGCGGACCGCGCGGGCTCGGTGTCCG
>JBLFWR010000041.1:0-24469 GCA_047611725.1 Binatia bacterium
TCCCGAAAGACGCATGGCTTGGATAGTCGTTTCCATGTGGGCGAAGCGCTGACGGATAAACGGATCTTTGATCGCTGGCTTGCCGTTGATCAGACAACGCGTCGCCAGATCTTTGAGGTCGGCATAGTAATGCAACAGTGCGGTGACTTCGGCGATCGAGGAGCGCTCGTTGGCCAGGGCGTTCTTCGTAACGTCCCACCCCTGCCCTTCGTTGCCCAGGCGCTGCGAGACGGGCACGCGCATGTCGTTGAAGAAGATCTCTGCGAACGGGGAATCGCCGTTCATCGTCTTAATCGGGCGGACTTCCATGCCGGGCGTGTCCATCTTTACAAGCACACACGACATGCCCAGATGCTTGGGCGCGGCAGGATCGGTGCGTACGAGAAGAATCATCCAGTTCGCCCATGAGGCCAGTGACGTCCAGATTTTCTGTCCGTTGATAACATATTCGTCGCCGTCACGTACCGCACGACACTGCAGTGAAGCCAAGTCGCTTCCTGCACCGGGCTCGGAGTAACCGGTACACCAGTGTTCTTCGGCTTTGAGAATCGGCTCGATGAAACGTTTCTTCTGTTCTTCGGTGCCGTACTTGATGATGCCGGGGCCAACCCAGGCAAGGCCCATGTAGGACAAACCAAGAATCGGGGAACGGGCCTTGGCGCATTCCTCTTTGAGAATCATCTGTTCCATCAGGCCGCCGCCACCGCCGCCGTGCTCTTTAGGCCACGAGAACCCGACCCAGCCTCTTTCGAACAGCGCCTGGTTCCAGGCCAAGAGCTTGGGCAGCTTGGAGGCCAAATCCTCTTCTTCGGCATCGGCCTCGCCCGGACGATTGGGGTTTTGTGTGGACAGGAACTCGCGGACTTCCTGACGGAAGGCCTCTTCTTTCTCACTGAACGAAAAATCCATGCTTCGTACTCCGGTTCCTGCGCTCAGACGCCCTGCACGGCGAGCAGGCGTTCGTAGTGATACTCGGGCGAACCCATCAAGTTGCGACAGTAGCGACCGCGCTTGTAATACAACTGCGCGTCGCACTCCCAGGTGTAGCCGATGCCACCGTGAATCTGGATGCAGTCTTCACCGGCTTCATCCAACGCGCGACTTGCGAACGCTTTGGCGCGTGACGCATCGACGGCCAAGTTCTCTGTCGTGTTGTCTACGGCCCACGCTGCGTAGTACGCAAGTGAGCGCGAGCTTTCCATACCGACGTGCAACTCTGCCAAGCGATGCTTGACGCCCTGGAAGCGACCGATCGGCTGACCGAACTGCTCGCGAACCTTGGCGTACTCGACAGACATCATAATGGCTGCGGCAGCGGCGCCCACCATTTCTGCAGACAAGGCGATCGCAGCGGCATCGAGCGTTGTTGAAAGATCGCTCCACACAAGACCCGGTTCGCCGAGACGATCGGCAGGGTCAACGGTCACTGCTTCAAATGTAACGGAGGCGCTGCGGTAGGTGGCATCAACAAGTTTGTGCGGTGTGATGGTTACGCCGGCCGCGTCGGCGGGAACGGCAAACAAACTAACGCCACAGCGTTCGCGTGCGGCGACAATCAACAGGTCGGCGGCTTGAGCGTAGCCGACGAAAGGCTTGGTGCCGGTTAACGCCAGCGACTCACCAACCTGTTCGACTTCCATCGTCACGCCGTCTTCGCCAAGCAGATCGGCGCGGTCATGAACGGCCAACACAGGAATCGAAGTGCCTCGAGCGACCGAGGGCAGCCAGCGCTTCTTCTGTGCTTCACTGGCGATCTCAGCGATCGCGCGACTTGCAGCCACCGCCGCCAAGTAAGGAGACGGACACAGCGAGCGGCCCATCTCTTCGGCAACGATAACGAGATCTTCCCATGCAAGCCCCAAGCCGTCGTAGGCTTCGGGGACGACAAGCGCCGTCCAGCCGAGTTCGGCCATTTTGCCCCATAGACCCGCGTCGTGGGCATCAGAGGAGGACATAATTTGGCGGACGCGTTCCAGCGGACATTCCGCATCGAGAAAGCGACGTACCTGCGACTGCAACTCGCGTTGCTCAGGGGAGAATCCAAAATCCATAGCCCGACGCAGTCGCATGCGCCTTGCCTATTTGCAAGAGCGTGCATAAGGTCCGCGAATTCTAAACGCTTTTACGGAGGTTCTATTAAATGGCTGACAATCTAGGTCTTGCCGGCCGCGTCGCGGTCGTCACTGGCGCCGGCGGCGGTCTCGGTCGCTCTCACGCTCTTCTCTTCGCCAAACATGGCGCTAAAGTCGTCGTCAACGATCTCGGCGGTTCTGCCGATGGTACGGGCGATGGCTCGACGATGGCCGAGAAGGTCGTTCAGGAAATCAAAGACGCTGGCGGCGAAGCGGTTCCCAATTTCGATTCGGTATCCACCCCTGAGGGCGGCGCCAACATCATCAAGACCGCGATCGATGCCTTCGGCAAAATCGACATCTTGGTGAACAACGCCGGTATCCTTCGTGACAAGTCGTTCACAAAGATGACCGACGACGATTGGGATCTCGTGCAGGCCGTACACGTTAAGGGTGCCTACTACTGCACCAAGGCTGCTTGGCCTCACATGCGCGAGCAGAACTACGGTCGTATCATCATGACCGCGTCGGCTTCGGGCATCTACGGCAACTTCGGCCAGAGCAACTACTCGGTTGCCAAGATGGGCTTGGTTGGTTTCGGTCAGACGCTGGCGCTGGAAGGCGACAAGTACAACGTCAAAACGAACATCATCGCTCCGGTTGCGGCCAGTCGCATGACCGAGTCGCTGATGCCACCGAACATTCTTGAGAAGCTGCGACCCGAGTGTGTGTCTCCGGTTGTTGTGTACCTTTGCTCGGAGAACATCGACGTCAACGGTGAGCTCTACGAAGTGGGTGCCGGTGCGGTCAGCCGCATCGAATCACTTCGCTCGGTTGGCACGACGCTGAACCCGGATGATGGCTTCGGTGTCGAAGAGATCGCCGCCAACTGGGAAAAGATCAACGACATGACCGACGCCAAGATCGTTCGTTCGATCGGCGACTCAACGACACTGACTCTGACCCACTGCCTTTCCTAAGGTCGGTAAGAGTTAACTGCCGGTAAAAACGACCCCCGCTTTCCACGAAGGCGGGGGTCGTTTTTCTGAACGTCCAGAAACGGAGAAACGCACATGTCTATTGATGTAAATGCAGTTGTTGGGAAAGAGATGGCCTCCATCCCCTTTTCGTGGGAACACCGCGACACCATTTTGTACGCCCTGGGCGTGGGAATTGGCGTAGGCGTTTCCCCGGTTGATGAGAATGTTCTTCGCTACACGTACGAGAACGAAAACCTCAGGGTTTTGCCGAGCTTTGGCGTTGTGCCCGCCTTCCCGGCACTGACCGGAATTTTCGGAGTGCCAGGTTTCGACATCAATCCGATGATGATCCTGCACGGCGAGCAGTACACGGAGATTCTGTGCGACCAGATTCCGACCAAGGCCGACACCACCACGACCAGCCGCGTGCAGGCCGTTTACGACAAGGGCAAAGGCGCACTGGCGGTTCTTGAGGCGGTCACCACCACGACCGACGGCCAGGACCTGTTTAAGAACGTGTTTGGAATCTTCATTCGCGGCGAAGGTGGCTTCGGCGGTGAGTCGGGTCCGCCTCCCGGCAACGACCGACCCGAGCGTGCCCCGGATCACACCCTTGAGTACCCAACGATGACTCACCAAGCGATCCTGTACCGTTTGTCAGGCGACTATAACCCGCTGCACATCGACCCCGATTTCGCAGCGTTGGGCGGCTTCGATCGTCCCATCCTTCACGGGATGTGCACCTACGGAAACTGCGCTCGCGGTGCCATCGATGCCGTATGCGGCGGCGACCCGAACCGGCTGCGTTCCATTAAGGCGCGCTTTGCTACGCCGGTGATGCCCGGCGAGACGATCATCGTCGATCTGTGGAAAGAATCGGACACCAAGTACATTCTCGGTGCACGCGTAAAAGAACGCGGCGTCGATGTTGTAAAGAACGCAGCGGTCGTCATCCGCTAGTCGAGCGTTCACGCTGGTGCCCAAAGATTCACCAACTTCGCGTACAGCGCGGGGACGCTCCGAGGAAGGAGCGCCCCCGCGTAAACGCAACCGTGAACAAACGATCACGGACATTCTCGATGCGGCCGAGACGCTGCTCGAACAAAAAGGTCCCGACGGGTTCGGCTTAGCCGAACTCGGCGTAGAGGCGGGTGTAAGCTTTGGCCTCATCCACCACTACTTCGGCGGCAAGCAGGCCCTGCTGCACGCAGTGCTGCGTCGCACCCTTCGAGAAATAGGTCGTGAGATTCGCCGCCTGCAAGACGAAGGTGGGTTTTGGGATCGCGACGCACCAGCGGTTCAACTGATGTTCGACACCTACGCCAAGCGACCGGGCTTCGCACGGTTGTTGGGCTGGGGGCTGCTCACCGGGCTACTGACATCCGACGATGTGCTCACCGAATCGCAAGCTGATCGCGACGCAGTGCTGAACATGACTGAGAATTTCCGCCAACGGGTTCCGGGCGCTTCGATGCGACAGGCGGGCGCAACAGGAGCGTTGCTGTCCAGTGCCGTGCTTGGCTACGCGCTGCTCAAACCGTTGCTCGAAGCGGACTACCAATGGGACGCCGACAGCGAGACCGAGCTGCGACGCCAGTTGGTTGTCGCGATGAAAGCCGTAAGCGGCGAGTAAGAGAGCGGTGCGCGCGTCGCGCGATCGCAACGCCACAAAACCGGACGCCTAGTTTCGACGCACCAAGAAAGCTTTAGACGTCGCACCATAGGCTTGGATTTCTTCGGCGCTGAACTCGGGGAACTCCGCAAGGAACTCGGCAAACGCGCGCGACTCGCCAAAGGTTCTTTCCTGACTAGGATCGGCATCTTCGTACCAATCGTCGAATACCGACACCGCGCTGGCTGCGAGCAACGGCGCACAGAAACGCAACGCCTCGCTGGCAGAGCGGTACAAATCGCAGTCAATCATTGCGATGACACAGCGTTGCTGTCCGCGTCGTTCTTGCTGCTGTTGGTTCAAGGTTTCGTCGAACCAACCATCGACGAGCGTGAAGTCGCCAACCGACACCCCGTTACTGAGAAGACGCTGCGTAGTCGTTTCGCAATCGGACACAAACTGGCCGGGACGCCAATGGCCCGACGGGTCGGTAGCGGCGTCACTGGGCAGCCCTTGAAACGAATCGAAACCTATCAAATGTAGGCGACCACGCCCCCACTTTTTCAAGGCCCGCTCCATGCAAAGCATGGAGCTGCCGTGGCACACGCCGAACTCAAGATAGCTCGATTGTTTGCGCGACGGCTCGTTCAATGTGCTGTTGCCGCACGACCCGAGCCTGCGGTCCTCGGGCTCAAGCAATTGCAGTGCGCGCACATAGAACTCTTCCAACGCCTGCATAGGGACCAACGCCGACTCGTAGCCGCGCTGCATTTCCCAAGCACGGCCGGTGCGCTCCAGACGCGCACGCAACCCGTTGGGCGAGACAGACAGAGTGCGACGCAACAGTGAAAACGCGCCGGATTTCTCGCCCGCGACGACCTCGCAGCGATCCGCGCCGTACAGCGCGGCGGGACACGCGTCATTTTCATGGTCGACGACCGGGTTGTGGTTCCCGCCGACGCTGCCCTGCTTGAAGCCGCAGACGCTGTGGCCGTTACCGGCCCCTTGCAGGCGGAGTACGCGGCCGCGCACAATGCTGTCGTTCAGATTCTTCACCCGCCCGTTCTCAACACGTTGTACAAGACCGACTACTCCGACAAAGACTCCGACAAAGACGCCGACAACCGCACGATCCGCATCGTGTGGCAGGGATACCCCGAACATCTCCCGCGTCTGCGCTGGCCGTTTCCGATTCTTGAAGACTTGGAACGCAAACTACCCGGCGGACTGCAGTTTTTCATCGATACCAACCTGGCTTCGGGTTTGCCGATCGTCACGACACCGACAAGTGCCGACCGTTGTGTACTGGAGCATGGGGAAACCGGATTCATCGCCGAGAACGAAGAGCAATGGCGCACGGCACTTCACACGTTGGCGTTCGATCCGACGATACGGGAACGCATAGGGCGAGCCGCTCGAGCGAGCGTCGCTGAACCGTTTTCACCGCAAGCGTTGGCTCGCGAGCACTTGCGGCTATTCGACCGGGTGATGACGCCGTCGGCGACCTAAACGGACCGCGTTGGCCACGACCACGTAACCCACTGCCGCCGCGACACTGCCAACGACAAAACCGCCAACCGCCAGCACGGCGAAAACTTGCCAGCCCACACCGGCCAGGGCGAGCGCGTGAAGGTCAAGACGCCAGAAATCAGTGGCGACGATGGTAGCGACCGATTCGCCTAAGCGTCCCGAGACATTCTCTTCAGCGGGGCCCACCATGAACCAACCGCCTACCCGATAGGTAAAAAGGTAGATCGGCAGCATAGTCGCGGGGTTAGTAATCCAAACCGGAACCAAAGCAGTAGGCCTGCTGGCGCCAAAAGCGGTCGCGATCGCTGCTGCAATCACCATCTGGGCGCCCATGGTTGGCGTGAACGCAACGAACAATCCGACCGCCGCACCGCGAGCAATGTCTTCCGGCGAACCGCGAAGGTGGACCAGGCCATCCAGCGCCCGCCGCGCAACGCTCGGTGCTTCGCGTGTTCGCCCGGCTTTGGCCGAAGGCCCTGCGCTGTGTTCCAAATCGCTCATTCGATGAAAGTTTTACCCGACGCGAGAGTTGCCGCGGTGGTGCTCAATGGTAGCACCCGCTCGGAACACGCGCGATGCCGACACAGCCTTTGCGACACGCCCTTCGCAACACAGCCACCGGCGCGAACCAGTAACACGCCCCGCTCTCCCCCTGCTCTCTCCCCCCGCTCCCGCAAGGAGTGCACGAGTCCCCCTTCAGGTGGCGTGCAGCGCGCATGTGCGAGGCGACCGCGCTAACTTACCGTCGTGGCATCGGCAGGCACGCAAATGATCGTTTTCGCGGTCTTGTTCGAACTCGGCCTTGGGCTCGTAGGTTGCGTGGCGGCTGCAATCGCCGGTGTAGAAATTGCCGCAACTGTCGATCTAACTCCGTGGGGGTTGGCGCTCGGCGTCGCAGCAGCGCTTCCAATGCTTGCGGTCATCGGCACCCTCGACCGATTTGAACTGGCCTGGCTCGATCGCATCTCCGAACTTGTCGAACAGGCGTTGGCTCAGTTGTTCAGCGACGCGAGCCCTTCGCAGATTATCGCCGCTTCGTTGGCGGCCGGCATTGGCGAAGAGCTTTTGTTCCGAGGGTTCCTGCAAAACCTTTTTGTCGGCTGGACAGGAGAAATCGCAGGGCTGGTTATCGCCTCGATCGGTTTCGGCCTCATCCACGCGATGACGTTCGGCTACGCTGTGGTCGCCGGCATTCTCGGATTGTATCTAGGCGCGCTTTACCTGTGGACCGGCAATCTCTTTGTGCCCATCATCGCCCACGCTGTTTACGATGCGGTTGCGATCGCTTGGATGCTGGAAAACCCGCGTACGCTAGAACCACCCCCACCCGTCGAAGACGCGGACACGTCGCAATAAAAAAAGGGGGCAGCCACCAAGTGACCGCCCCCTTTAACAACCCGTGCTCGGGTGGATGCTACAGCGGCAAATCGCCGGTGGCCTTATCCAAACGCCCCTCTGCTTTCCAAACCTTGATCGTACGTTCTGCGATGCGCCACTGGTGCACTTCGTCGGGTCCGTCAGCGAAACGCGCCCAGCGGGCTTGCTGCGCCATGTGCGCCAAAGGCGTGTCGTTGGAGTACCCCAACGCACCATGCACCTGGATCGCGCGATCGATAATGCGTCCCAACGCGTTGGCCACAAAGTGTTTGGCCATCGAAACCTCGCTCTTAAAATCGAGCTGGTTGTCGATGCGATACGCCGCGTGCAGAACCATCAGCTTGGATTGATACAGCTCCATCGCCGAGTCGGCGATCATCCATTGAATGCCCTGCTTCTCCGACAGGTAAGAGCCGTGGGCGAAACGTTTGGTCGCACGATCGACCATCATCTCTAACGCCATTTCCGCCTGTCCCAGCCAACGCATGCAGTGAGCGAGACGAGCCGGGCCGAGCCGGGATTGGCCGAGCAAGTGGCCTTCCCCTCGCCCGCCGAGACGCTGTAGATCGGAGACCCGCAGATCTTCGATCACAATTTCAGAGTGGCCCGTGGAACCGTGCATGGTGGAAACTTCGCGTACGTCGTTCCAACCGTCGCTCGGCAGGTCAATGATGAACGCCGTGTTACCGGCCTGCGGGATCTTCGGTTCGTCTTCCGTTCGAGCAATGAGAATCGCGAACTTTGCGCCGCGCGCGCCAGAGATGAACCACTTGTGGCCGTTGATCACCCAGTCGTCACCATCGCGTACCGCACGGGTTTGAATCAGGGTCGGATCGGAACCGGCGACGTCGGGCTCGGTCATTGCGAAGCAGGAACGGGCACGCCCGTCGCACAATAGCCGAAGGTACTTGTCCTTCTGCTCTTGGGTTCCCCACTTCTCCAACGTGTGCATGTTGCCTTCGTCAGGCGCCTGGCAGTTCATCGAAAACGGGCCGAAACGAGCACGCCCTGCTTCGGCAGAAACCATAGCCATCTCCAGATGGCCCAACCCCATGCCGCCCCACTCCTTGGGCATGTGGGGAAGCCACAGGCCGCGTTCGATCGCCGCCTTTCGCATCTTGATCACGCCGTGCCGCAGCGATGCTCGATCGTCTTCGACGATCTCCGCCTCGGTGGGGACGACCACTTCTTGAATGAACTTTCGTACGCGCAGGCGCAGCTCTTCGATCTCGGGTGCAAACGTAAAATCAATGGCCATTTTCGGTTCCCATGGTTTTCAAGGCGCGTTCGAAAAGCCCCACCGTCATTGCGTGGAGCATGTCCCCGGTTTCTCTGGGAGCCTTGCCCGCGTCGGCGCGTGCATTGGTTCCCTCTAAAATGATGCCGAGTTTGTAGCAGGCCAGCACCGCGTACCACGAAATCGCAGAGACATCGCGGTCGCTGGAAGTTGCGTAGCGTGCGACGAGTTCATCGGGGGTTGGGAATCCGTCGGTGGGTGCAACAGCCACTGCCGAGGTCGCAACCTGATCACTGTCGGGCCAGGTCGCCAGCAACCAACCCAAATCCAGCAGCGGGTCTCCGATCGTAGACAGCTCCCAATCAACGACAGCCGCCAGCTGCGGCCCGTCGTAACGAAACATGACATTGGCGAAGTGATAGTCGCCGTGGATGATGCCCGCACGCCATTGCGCGGGTAGCCTTTCATCGAGCCATCGACCGACTTCATCGACGCCGGGGATTTGCGGCCCCGCATAGCCATCGAACTGCGCGTAGCTTTCAAGCTGCGACTTCCAACGCGAAACCTGACGTTCAAGAAACCCGTCCGGCTTGCCGAAACCTTCCAGTCCGACCGCTCGATAATCCAAGGCTCCGAGCTTGGCGATCGCGTCGGCAAGTTCCAAACCCATCGCGTGGCGCGTTGCCGGATCGTTGCGGTGCAGATCCGGCAATCCGGTTGAAGGGTTAAAGCCGTCCACCGGTTCCATCAAATAGAACGAAGCGCCGATCACATCCTCGTCGGGACAACCCGCGATCAGTCTCGGATGGGGGACGCCAGAGCCTGCGATTGCGCCTAAGACTCGAGCCTCGCGGCGCATCGTTTCGTTGCTATTGGCACGAAGGTGCTCGGGAGGGCGGCGCAGCACGAAGCGACGGTCGGCGCGGGTGAATGCGAGCAGGACGTTTTGGGTGCCTCCGGCAAGGCGCTCGACGTTGGTGATGGGGCCGTCGCCCAGTCGCTGGCCGTCCATCCAGACGGCGACCTTTTCTAGGTCTACGACCTCGCGTTCGATTGTCTCTGCAGGCATTCGTTCGGCTACCACGATCGATCGCTTCACTGAAGCGTCGTCACAGCGAACATCCGTAAGCTATTGCGGAGAATAGGGATGCGAATGGCCGGCCTGCGGTCAACAGTCTGCGGGAACTGTTGGCAACAAATAGAAGTGTAGTCGCGACCAATCAGCGCACGATCCATCTGCCAGTCCGTTGGCGTAGTCGTGGCAGCGCAACCAGAGGGCGTTGCGGATAGGGCATCCAAAAATCAGTGCTTCTCGGCTACGATTCTCCAGTTCAAGTCTGCGATCTTAGCCTTCTCAGCGTCGGTCCACGCTTGCCCACCCTTTTGAAGAAGGTCGAGTGACTCCTCTACCCACGCAGGCAAGATACGAACCGCTTCCAAGGCCCTGACTACTCTTCGCCCCCAAAGGATTAAGTCACGCTTCTGTTCGCACAGTGGCCAGGCTTCGCTTCTCGAAGGAGCTGAAAGCAGAATTTCAAACCCAGCTTTTTCAAGAGCGGCACAGACATCGGCCGGATACATCGATTGCGTGGCCGCCAGCGTCGGAAGGAATGTTCTGTGAAGTGTGGTGTGCTCTTCGTTGTCCCAATCGAAATGGGGAGTTAGCAAGTACTCCGAACAAGCGTAGCGACCGCCGGGTTTGAGCACCCGGTACATTTCCTCCGCGCAGGCATCCAACTCATTCTTCTTGAAGAACGGCCAAACAGCCTGAAACGAGAAACATCCGTCAAAAGTATTCGATTCATAGGCAAGCGGGTCGTGATGGTTCCCAACCTTAAAGTGAAGTCGATCACTCATTTCAGATTGGGCCGCCCAGTCGATAGCGTTCTCAATTTGGTCCGGGTCGATGTTGTAGCCCGAAACCTGGCCGCCGGTCATGGTAGCAAAGTAATGTGAGATCCGCCCTCTGCCGCACCCCATGTCCAAGAGGTGAGAGCTCGCGGGGCTGCTTAGGTTCAACTCCCTTAAGAGAGCCTGTTCACAGAGCAGCTGATTCCCATACAACCCCAGCGAGTCGTCTAGTTGCGGCGGAATATAGAGCTTCTCTAGATCGAAGACCGACAACATGTTGTTCAACACCTTGTAGTAGTCCGCGACCGCCTTGGTCTCGTCTGCCGTCTCGGTCTCCTCACCGGCCTGCATCCGCTGAAAGAACTTATATGCATCGATACAGGCCTGCTTGTCCTCTTCGGGCAGCGTAGCCAGCCTCTTCAATCCAATGAACGCAGTCTTGAGTCTGTATGAACTTACCATGTGACCTCCGCTTCATAGCGGCATCTCGGGTACCTGCGGAAGGAAGTTCCTCCCGCCAATTCTGTCTGCCAGATGGCTGTATGATGAGTCATCGCATCATCTCTCGATTAAGCCCAGCCCTTTGTGCCAATGAAGATGAGACAGCGAAGCGACGGCGGACCAGCCCGTAGTGGACCACTTAATCATGGAGCGGAAAGCAACCTGACTCGCTCGTTTAGGTGGAACGGGAATCCTTGCGACCTCAACCGGTTGCGCAGGGTTAGCAACATGAGCCAGCAACTCCCCTGACACCTCGGGCGCCCCCATCGCCAACAGTCCGCGCAGACTGTTAAAAACTTAGGTTCCTAGGGTCTGGGGCCACTCCCCGCGCGCTTCGCATTCAAACACCCGCGCGAAGGCACCGGGGTTGAGCGCGCGTGCCTTTGTTCGTGGCTGGCGAATTTGCTTACCTCCCGAGCATGCCGCCACTGCCCCGATACGCATACCGACCCGCCCTCGACGGTCTGCGAGCGATCGCCGTCATGGCGGTGTTCTTCTACCACGCGCAGCCAGACTGGGCGTCGGGTGGGTTCCTGGGCGTCGACCTGTTCTTTGTCCTGAGTGGCTACTTGATCACCACCCTGCTGATCCGCGAGTGGGACGGGAGCGGCGAGATCGACATGGTCGGGTTCTGGGCTCGACGGGCACGGCGGCTGCTTCCGGCCCTCTTTCTCATGCTGGCGGCGGTGCTGATCTACGCATGGGCGCTCGGCAACTCGACGGAGGTGGAGCGGCTCAAAGGAGACGCGCTGGCCACGCTCGGGTACGTGGCGAACTGGTGGTACATCGTCGCGGGCCAATCCTACTTCGAGCAATTCAGCCGGCCGCCGATGCTGCGGCACACGTGGTCGCTGGCGATCGAGGAGCAGTTCTACCTGGTCTGGCCGCTGCTGATCGGGATCGGCTTCCGCGCCATTGGATCCCGGTCGAAGCTCTGGCTGCCCGCCATCCTGGTGCCCACGCTTCTGTCAGCCGCGTTGATGTGGGCGCTGCTCGACCCGGCGGAACCGTCGCGCGTCTACTACGGCACGGACACGCGGGCGCACGTCATTTTGACCGGAGTGCTCATGGCGTTCGTCCTGGACCGGATCTCCGATCGGTGCAGGCCACGGATCCTCGACTTCGTCGGCATGCTTTCGCTGATCGCGGTCTTCGGCTTCTTCGTCGGCGTTAACGATATCGATGAGGCGATGTACACAGGCGGCTATCTGCTATTCGCCGTGGCGGCGGCAGGGGCGATCGCGCCCGCCGCGATGGCGCTACCCGGTTCGTTGCTGACGCGCCTTCTCGGCGCAGCACCTTTGGTGTGGTTGGGGGCCCGCAGCTACGGGATCTATCTGTGGCACTGGCCTATCGTTATTTTGCTCGACTCGGCGCGTACGGGACTCGAGGCCAGCGGGTGGCAGCTGCTGGCGGTGCGACTGCTCGTGACGCTGATCGTGTCGGCCGTCTCGTTTCGCTTCGTAGAGATACCGATTCGAACGGGCGCGCTGGGGTCGCGCGTGCAGCTGCGGTTGGCGCTGGCGACGGGTGCGTTGCTGATCGCCGCCACGCTCGTCGTCACCGGTCCACTGGCACCGCAATCCGACGGGCTCGAGAGTATGGCCGCGAGTCTGGAAACGCTCCCCGCCGCGGAGACTGGTCGCATGCGCGTCCTCGTCGCCGGCGACTCGGTGGCGTTAACGCTGGCGGTCCACGCCACCAAGCACATCGAGCACGTCGCCTTGCGGGCGAGCACTGTCATGGGTTGCAGCGTCGTCGACGGCGACCTCATGACGATTGACAAGGGTCGTCTGCGACGGGCGAAGCCGTGCGCTACCTGGAGGGAATTCTGGGCTTCGCAGGTCGACGGCTTCCAGCCCGACGTCGGGCTACTGGTCACTGGCGCATGGAACGTGTTCGACCGCTTCGTCGACGGTGAGGTCTTGCGCGTCGGTACGCCCGAGCATGACATGCTCCTGGCCAAGGGACTCCAGGACGGGATCGATCTCCTGTCGGCGCAGGGAGCAGCGATCGCGCTCACCACCAGCCCGTACATGATCGCTCGGCCGGACGGGAAGCTGATCCCCTGGACAGAGCGCAACCAGAACGAACGCGTCGATGCCGTCAATGCGGTGATACGGAAGGTGGCGCGGGCGAACGCGGATCGGGTCACCCTGATCGACCTCCACCGCTTCGTGTGCCCCAACGGGGTCTATCGAGAGGAGATCGACGGTGTTCTCTTGTTCGAGGACGGAGTCCACTACACGAAGGACGGTGCGCTGCTCGTCTGGCGGTGGCTGGAGCCGCAGCTCGCCGCGATCGGCGATCGGGCCAGTCGCTAACGGCGTCGCTCTGGTAGCGGTCGTCCCTCCGATAAGTTCATTTGCGTCAACCGGAATCCGTGCAGTTCGTGTGTTCATCGGCTCAGCGTGGCGATGTTCGCCGCAGGGTGAAAACCTCCCGAACCGCGGCTCGCAGTATGGGCCTGCGGGGCACGCGCAACGCGCTCAAGACGTTCCCGGTCAGTGCGCGCACCTCGGCACTCGCGCGATACCCACGGCAGCATCAGCAAGAACCCCGCAGCTCACAATCAACAATCAAACTCGTCGCCAACAGTCCACGCAGGCTGTTGAAAACTCCTCCCCATAAGGTGTCAGGCCACTCCCCCCGTCCTTCGCATTCCAACACCCGCGCGAAGGCGCCGGGGGCGAAAATCTGAGGTTGCAAGGATAGTAAGTAGCAACCGTAGTTTACTGTGCGTCGCTCGTTACTTCTTTCGAAGAGCCAAGTGGCCTAGCCCTGACGTCCAGGCTAAACCTGAATCATGAAGAGAACGTTTGTCCTCCTCGCGCTTCTATTATTCGCCGCCTGCGCGACCTCGCCTTTAGGGCGACGCCAGCTTCTGATGTTCTCGGATGCTCAGCTCTCCGGAATGGGGCGCACCGCTTTCTCGGAGATGCGCAAGGCGACGCCGTTATCAAGCGACGCGCGCGCGAACCGGTACGTCGAGTGTGTGGCCAACGCGATCACTTCCAGCCTTCCCGGTGCTGCGAAGCAGCGATGGGAGGTCGCGGTCTTCAACGAAGACAGCGCCAATGCCTTCGCTTTGCCCGGCGGTTACATGGGCGTTCACACCGGCCTTCTAAAAGTGGCGGAAAATCAAGACCAGCTCGCTACCGTGATTGGCCATGAGGTAGCGCACGTTCTCGCGAAGCACCCGAACGAACGCATGTCGACAACCTCCCTGACCCAATCGGGCCTGCAGGTCGCACAGATCGCTGCAGGAGGCAGCGGGGGCGCCGCTCAAAAAGAACTGTTCGCGGTGCTAGGCATGGGGGCGCAAGTCGGCATTCTGCTTCCCTTCAGTCGAGCGCAAGAATCAGAGGCCGACCTGCTTGGTCTCGACTTGATGGCGAGTGCGGGATTCGATCCAAAACAAAGCCTTGAGTTGTGGCGCAACATGGCGAAAGCCGCCGGAGCAAAGCCACCTGAATTTTTATCCACTCACCCGTCCGGCTCGACCAGGCTGCAAACCCTAAGCACACGCATGGCGCGAGCCAACAAGCTTTCGAGCGATGCCCGCGCCCGAGGTCGAAGGCCTCGCTGTACACCTTAAGCCGCGTGTTACTCCCCGTGCCGGCGATTGCTCCGCGGTTTCTGACTATGCGTTGCGACAACAGTGCCGAGTACAGGCTGGAGCATCGACGTCAACGTGCAACGCGATCACAGATCAGTGGGAACGGCAGAAGTGTAGGGACGCGGCGAAGCAATAGGTTTGTCACGCGCGGGAGTTCTGGAAGAAACCGTGTCGTTCCGCCAGTAGACAAACCACGCTGCGAGCAGCGGGCGTTCTTACAGTCCGCGCAGACTGTTGAGAATTTTCGCTCCCTAGTTGTCTGGGGAGCGGTCATCGGAAAATCATGGGTCCAAGCGCCTTGGGTCAGGAGTTCGCGAGAATATAGATTCCGGATGAGCACAGCGCTCCCCGTTGGCACTGCGGCCCAACGACGTTAGGAGTCCATACCTGACGCATGCGTCAGGTAAGGAGACCGTACGACCCATGGAAGAAGAACAATCGAGCAATTCGACCGGCGGCCTGATCGACAACGTCCACAGCGGCGAGTGGACCCGCAATCCGAAGATCGTTGACTTGAACGACAACGCCAATTTCCTGGGCGGGCAACCTCACGAGGCCTTCGACAAAATCCGCGAGCAGTACCCCCTGTACTACAACTACGAGAACCCGACCTGGGGCGAGGGGTTTTACTGCATCACGCGCTACGACGATATCATCGCGGTTTCTCGCGACACCGAGACATTTTCGTCGGCCTCGGGCATCAACATCGCGTATCCGCCAGACGCTGATCCGGTGATCGTCAACGCCGTGGTCGGCAACATGATCGCTATGGATCCACCCATGCACCGCAGCTATCGCAAGATCGCGCAGCCGTGGTTCACGCGTACGACGATCGGCAAGCTTGAGGCACGCATTCGCGAGTTGGCGATCGGCATTCTCGACAAGGCCGCGGCCAAAAACGAAATAGATTTCATGGAAGACATTGCGGCACCGCTCCCCATCGCCGTACTGTGCGACATCCTGGGCGTGCCCCACACGGATTGGAAGAAGATTTTCGATTGGTCCAATACGTTGATCGGTTTCGACGATCCTGAAATTGGCAAAAGCCAGGAAGTGGTCGAGGGAACCTTTCTCGAACTGTTTGGTTACGGCCAGCAGATGATCGAAGACCGCCGCGCCAATCCGCGCGAAGATCTGATGACCGCCATCGCACAGGCGAACACTGACGATGGCGAGGCGATCCCCGAACACTACCTGAACGGATTTTTCCTGCTGATGGTGATCGCTGGAAACGAAACGACGCGCAACTCGCTTTCCGGTGGCGCGCTAGCGTTGGCCCGCTACCCGGATCAGCGGGAAAAGCTCGTTGCCGACCCGACAACGATCCCGGTCGGGATTGAAGAGATTCTTCGCTACGTGTCGCCCGTCAACCACATGCGGCGCACGGTTATGAAGCCGGTCACCATGCACGGACAGACGCTGCAACCAGGCGAAAAGGTCGTCATGTGGTACGGCGCGGCCAATCGTGACCCACGCGCGTTCGACAACCCGCACACGCTAGACGTGACACGCGCGCCCAACGACCACCTCGCCTTCGGCATCGGTGAGCATTTCTGCCTCGGTTCGCGGTTGGCCCAGCTTCAGCTTCGCGTGTTGTTCGAAGAGCTGCTCGCGCGTTTCCCTAACTACGAAATCAACGGCGAGATCGAGTACGTGCGCACCAACTTCATCAACGGAATCAAAACCATGCCCGTGCGCTTACAGCCGCGCGCCAACTGAGGCGCGCCGTGTCCGAACGACTCCCCGCACTGAGCATCGTCCCCACGCCCGGAAAGTGGGCCGTATGCCTTGAGCTGGCCCAGATCGCCGAAGAACGCGGGTTCGAGGGGATCTACGTCCCCAGCCTCGGCGAAGCCATGGCGATGTGCCAAGCACTGGCCCATGAAACCGCCTCGCTGCATTGCGGAACGTCGATCGTCAACATCTACTCGCGGCATCCCGCCGACTACGCGCGAACGGCGGCGACAATTCACGAACTGTCGAAAGGCCGCTTCGTGTTCGGCGTGGGCGTAAGTCACGGGCACTTTAACGACGCTCTGGGCCTGACCACCGGCAAGCCGCTAGCCGACACCCGCGCGTTTGTGGAGAAGTTCCGCGCAGCCAAGGTCGGCGAGCTGCCTCCATTGGTACTGGCCACCTTGCGCGACCCCATGATTCGCTTAGCGGGGGAGCTGGCCGAAGGCATCGTCTTTGCCAACGCGACGCTTTCACGGACCAAGCATTCCTTGTCGGTGCTGCCCCCCGCCAAGCGCGATGACCCTGCGTTTTTCATTGGCAACATGATCCCGACCTGCATCGACGACGACGAGAACGCAGCCGCCGCCCGTAACCGGGCCACGCTCGGCTTCTACCTGATGCTTCCGAACTACAGGGCCTATTGGAAAACCGCAGGCTACACCGAGGAAATGAACACCGTCGAAGCGGCACTGGCCGCCGGTGACAAAAACGATCTCGCCGTCCACGCGGGCGACGCCTGGCTGGCCGACTGCACCCTGTTTGGATCGGCCGCCAAGGTTCGGGATGGCTTGGCCGCCTGGCAAGACGCGGGCATTCGTACCCCGATTTTGGTGCCGTCGTCGACCTCGGGTGGGCAGAAGAAAGCGGTCGAAGAGTTGTTTGCTGCCTTCTACTAGCTCGCGTCCGCTTGAATCGTCGGTTATTGCTGCATGCACGGACCGCGCGCGTTTCAATGGCGCCACGCGGTCGAGTGCAAAAAGTGCGAGTTAAGCTTCCCGAAAAAAACGTCGTCCTCGTCGGTCTCGGCCACACCCACGCGCATGTGCTGCAGATGTGGGCAATGCACGGGCCGAGCGACGCGCGCCTGACGTGCATTTCGGACCGGCCAACAGCGACGTATTCCGGCATGCTGCCGGGCGTACTGGCCGGACTGCTGGCGCCCGAGCGCATGACAATCGACCTCGTTCGCCTGTCCGCCGCCTGTGGCGCGCAACTCATTGTGGATCAAATCGAATCGCTGGACTTAGACGCCCGCCAGGTTCGATTCGCCGAACGCCCTCCCCTTGCTTTTGATGCGCTATCGATTGGCGTCGGATCGGTCCCGCGCTTGGCTGCGGGGGGCGATCAATCGAACGCCGTGGTCGCCATCAAGCCGATGCAGACGTTTTTGGCGCGACTAGATGCCAGGCTCAGGCAGCTTGCGTCGCGCGCCGATCTCTCGGCGCCCACCCCGGATCCCGTTCGCATCGCGATCGTCGGCGGTGGACCTGGCGGCATCGAGATCGCGTTTTGCCTCCCCGCGCGCATCAAGGCCCAGCTTGGCAATGTGGCCACGCAGTACCTCATCATTGACGCGGGAACCTCGCTTGTCGCTGGCGCAAGCACGCGGTTGCGCAACGCCGTTCAAACCGAGCTCAACGAACGTGGGATCGATGTCCTGCTCGGACGTCGGGTCCAACGCATTCTCGGCGATGCTATCGAGCTAGACGACAAAACGACATTGGAAGCCGACATCATCGTTTGGTGCGGCTCGGCAAGCCCACCTCCGTTGTTGGCGCGACTCGGCTTGCCAATGGACGATCAAGGGTTCCTGAGCGTTGCCTCGACACTACAAACCACCGCCGGCTATCCGATCTTCGCGGTTGGCGATAGCGCGACAATCGTTGGCAATCCGGTTCCCCGTGCCGGGGTCTTCGCTGTGCGTCAGGGGCCGGTGCTTCTCGACAACTTAAAGCGAGTGCTGTCCGAAAAACCGTTGAGCCCCTACCGTCCTCAACGCGATTTTCTACGCCTTCTCAATCTCGGCGACGGCCGCGCGCTGGCCGACTGGAAGGGCTTTGCGGCATCTGGCACTTGGGCTTGGCAACTGAAGAGTCGAATCGACACGCGCTTCATGGATCGTTTTCAGAACTACAGTCCTGCGGCGATGATTACTTCCGCTTCATCTCCAGCGTCAACCAGCTCCGCAGAGCAACCTATGCGTTGTACCGGTTGCGGCGGAAAGATCGGCGGCCGTGTGTTGCGCAATGCCCTGGCGCGCGTCGCCCGGCTGGGGTCACCAGCCTTGGATCCAGGTTTGGCGATGGCCGAAGATGTCGTCGAGGTTCGGATGAACCAAGCGGAGAGCTTCGCTGCGACAACCGATTTTTTTGCCGTCCCCCTCGACGATGCGTGGTTGTCCGGGCGCATCGCTGCGTTAAACGCGATGAGCGATGCCTGGGCGGCTGGCGCGAAACCGACAACCGCCCTTGCCATCGCGGCTGTTCGTGAAGGTTCGCCCCGAGCCCAGGAGCAAGAGTTGTTCGAGCTCTTGGCGGGCGCGGTTTTCGAATTCGAACGCGCCGGGGCGCAATTGGTTGGCGGTCATAGCATCGAAAACGCCAACACGATGCTCGGGTTCACCGTGTTAGCCGAACCCGGGCCTGCGGGACTTCGTAGCAAGGCTAAGTTGGCACCGGGTGACCAGCTCATTCTCACCAAGCCGTTGGGTACCGGTGTTCTGCTGGCGGCTCACATGCAGTGTCGCTGTCGCGCCGAATGGTTCCAAGGGCTGCAAGCAGCGATGCTTCGCAGCAACGAAGCGGCGTCGAACGTTGCCACCGAATCGAGATTGCTGGCTTCAACCGATGTCACGGGCTTTGGCTTAGCCGGGCACCTGATTGAAATGCTCGAAGCCTCGAATGCGTCGGCAGATTTGTACTTGAGCAAAATCCCCCTGCTGGCCGGTGCCGAATCACTGCTTCGCGAAGGCATCGAAAGCACATTGGCTCCCGCCAACCGCGATGTAGAAAGTGACATTGATTGCGCAGCGTCGGTGCGCACCAATCCGGCATACGCTGCGCTTTTTGATCCGCAAACCTGCGGCGGGTTGCTGCTAGCGGCGCCGGCCCTGCACGCGGCACAGGTTATCAAGTCGCTGCACGCCGCCGGAGTTTATGGGGCAACCATCGTTGGATGGGTTCGCGATACCCCGCTCGACCCCAAGCGCCTGCGCGTGCTTGGGTAGGTCGAATAACTCTTCCGGCATAGACACGGCCATATAACAGCCAAGCTATCGACCAGCATACGCGACCCGACGTAGACCCCACTCCGGAGGTTCACGTCATGGCTCGCAAACCAACTGTTTCGCTCAAGTTACTCCTTTCCACTCTCGCAACACTCTTCGCGAGTGTGCCCGCCCACGCGATCGCAGACGCAGCTGCCGACGCGCCGTCGCGCGATATCGGCGACTACGCGGTGTTCGCGGTGACCGGCGATATCGTCTGGTACGGCGCGACTTCGATGCCTGCGTCGCTCGCGATGGGTGCGAACCAAGGCGCCATCAGAATTCTCGACGACACCGACGCCTCGGCAACCGAGTTCTATGTCGCGGCGCCCCATGTTGAAGTTCAAGGAACCTCCAACGTCGCACGCGTTTTTAGCCAAACACTCAACGTTGGAGCGCAGGCCAATGTCTCTGCTGAGCGAACCATACAAGAGTTCCCACTATTGGGGGCGGCCGACTTCCCTACGATTGAAGAGATCGAATGCTCTGGGGAAAACGTCACGGTCACCGGCGCCAACTCGCCGGTGCGCCTGGAACCGGGTCGTTACGACACGGTTACCGTAGCCATGAACCAGCGGATCGAACTGGTTGCCGGCGGTCACTACGAACTTTGTCGCATGCTGCTAAATCCGGCATCCTCAATTCTGGTCCACGGCGACAACACCATCGTGCTGCGCGATTTCTTGGCGACCCAGGCCCGGGTGCGAATGGATGGAGCGGGTGCCTGCGGTGCACGTTGGTTCGCAGCGGGGGTCATCAACTCGGGCATGCCCAACGCGGCGGCCTTCGATTTTGGGGACGGCAACGGCCCCGGCAACCGGGCTCTGATCGCGGGGCAGTTTCTGACTCCGGGGCGCATCTCGATGGAACAGCACAACGACTACATCGGCCGCTTCTGGGCCGGAGATGTCATGGCCGGCCAAGAGAATGAAGTCTCACGAACACTTTCCGCGTGCCTTGCGCCTCAATGTGGCGACGGAAATCTCGACCCCGGCGAGGATTGTGACGACGGCAACAACCGCGAGGACGATTGCTGTTCAGCGCTATGTTCTACCACCGCCGTCGGCTCTGCGTGCAACGACGGGCGCTTCTGTACCGCCAACGATGTTTGCGACGCAGCGGGCGCGTGTCGTGGCAGCGGTGATCCGTGCCCTGGCGCAGACGGCGACGCAGACTGCTCCGAGAGTTGCGATGAGGCGACCTCGGCTTGTGACGCTCCCGACCCTTTCGCGACACCATGCAGCACTGGGCTGTTCTGCAGTGGATCCGGAGCCTGTGAACAGGGCGAATGTATTGCGGCCTCAGACTCACCGTGTCCGGGAGCCGATGGCGACGAGAATTGTTCGGAGACATGCGATGAGGCGACACGGTCGTGTACTGCACCCGACACGATCGGCAGCGACTGCGATGATGGTGCATTCTGCACCACGGCCGACACCTGCCGCCATGGCGGTGTCTGCGCGGGCGACGACATCACCCCGTGTAGCGATGGCGACGGCGACGGCGACGGAAATTGTAACGAATCCTGCGATGAAATCGCAGATACCTGTACCGCGCCAGATCCGCAGGGTGCTGCATGCAACGACGGTCTGTTCTGCACCGGCCACGACGTCTGCAACGGCGCCGGAGAATGTACCGGCAGCGGCGACTCCTGTGCGAGTGGAGATGGCGACCACGACTGTTCGGAAGCCTGCGACGAAGCATCGCGGACCTGTACCGCACCAGACCCAAACGGTGTCGCCTGCGAAGATGGGCTGGCTTGTACGATTGGCGATCAGTGCAGCCTGGGGACTTGCCTGTCCGGTGCTGAGCTCGGCTGCGACGACGGCGATCCGTGCACCGACGATTTCTGTGACAACACAGGAGGCTGCACGTACGTGTTCAACTCCGTTCCCTGCGACGATGGAAATGCTTGTACGCAGATTGACACCTGCCAGCGTGGCGCTTGCGTCGGGACGCAACCGGTAGACTGCGAGGATGGAGATCTTTGCAGCGTAGACACCTGCGATCCACGAGACGGGAGTTGCTGGAGCGCCGTAATTCCCGACCCTACCTGCAACGAGGATGGCGACACGCGAACCCGTTTCACAACGCCGTTCAACCCAACCGGCCTCACCCAACGCGCATCCGTGAAGGCGGTGTGGCGCGGAACGCGCAACGGCCTGACGACAGAACGGGAAGAATTAGCTGACCCAACGCGGGGCGGACGATGGGCGCTTTGTGTGTTCGATTCCGATTCCGGGCGTGTTGATCTTCGCTACCGTCTCGACCTCGATCGCACCGGTGTTGACGAGCGAGCTTGGCGACGACGCGAGACGCGCAACAAACTCGTCTACAAGTTACGAGCACCAACCGGGACACCCGACGGCGCGTCAAGCGCGCGGATGATTATTGACAAACACAACCGCGCGATTCTAAAAATCGCGGCCGGCGCCAACGTTGGATGCAAGCCGCAGTGTCGAAACAAATTTCAACCTCCACTTCCGGTTGACGACGAACGGCTTTTCGCACTGGACCCGGAAACACTAGTGCAATGGAAGAGTTCGACGGGGGCGTGCTGGAGTTCAAGCTATCGCGAGGCACGCACGAACAATCCACAAGAGTTCAACGCGGTCGTCCACCCGCGCAAGAGCGGCGCGTCCACCACCACTAAGACGAAGACGATGAGATCGATGAGATCGACGAGGACAAAGAGGACAACGAGGACAACGACGCAAGGTCTCGACTGAGCGCGACACAACGGTGTCGAACGTCCCGGGCTCGCTTGCCCGTTACGACCTCCTCCTCCCTGGGTCGTAATCCAGGACGTTCGCTTGGAGCCCCGAGGATTACCCCGTCCTCGGGGCTCCCCCAACGCGACAAGACGTGGATTGGTATACCCGCCGCGACATTCGCCACGTTCGACGGAAGCGGCTTACGGCCGAATCGGGTAACCGCGCGGGCCCAGGTCACTGGCCAAGCGCGGCGCTAGACGTTGCAGCCAATCGCAAAGTTCCGTGCGGGTGCGGCGTGGATCAATAAGATCGTGCACACTAAACCCTTCGGCGCGCGGGAACGGGCTGCGAGTTGCGGCAAAGCTCTCTTCAAGCTCTGCGCGTCGGGCAATCGGATCACTGGCAGCCTCGATATCCCGGCGAAACGCTACGGCCACGCCTCCTTCGACTGGCAACGCGCCGGTCTCGGCCGATGGCCACGCCAACACCAGGCCACCAGGCCCAAAATGCGCCGCCGCCGCTACACCGTAGGCCTTGCGAACGATGACCGATGCCCACGGAACCCGCGATTGTACGGTTGCCGCGATCGTCGCAGCACCGAAGCGGATCGTACCAGCAGCCTCAGCACCGCTGCCGATGAGAAAACCTGGCTCATCCACAAAGCTGATGATCGGCAAATGAAACGTGTCGCAAAGGTCGATGAAGCGGCGCACCTTAAGCGCTCCATCCGCACTCATGGCGCCGGCATACCAGCGCGAGTCATTGGCCCAAACGCCTACAGGCTGCCCGCCCAGGCGCGCGAATGCGGTTAACTGAGAGGGGCCGTAAAAGCGTGTCATCTCGAACAGGCTTCCTTGGTCCACGACAAGCTCTAGCAACCGGCGTACGTCGTAAGCCTTGCGACGGTCACGAGGAATGATTTCGAGAAGCTCTTCTTCGCTACGATTCGGATCGTCGTCGCATTGCGAAACAGGAGGAAGTTCCCAGACGTTGCTGGGCAAGTAAGAAAGAAACGCTCGTGTCTGACGAAACACGTCGGCTTCGTCGTCGCAGACGTTGTCGATAATGCCACTGGTGGCGTGGACACCGGCACCACCGAGCTCTTCCTTGGTTTTCTTCTCGCCCAAAGCACGCTCGACAACGGCAGGGCCGGCGATGAGAACCTGCGACGTGTGGCGGGTCATCATCGAAAAGTGAGAGGCCGCGACCCTTGCTGCGGGGAAGCCTGCGACTGCCCCAACAGCTGCGGAAACAACGGGGGAAGTCGCCATGACTTCTGCAATCGACTTAAAGCGATGGGTGGCAAACACCGGATCTCCGACGGGAACACGCCCCGCCCCGGAAGTTCCGGCCACCGAGCCTCCGCCCCCTTCAAGGAAGCGAACCAACGGAACGCGATAGTCGATTGCGAGCTGCTCGGCGTAAACCGATTTTCGAAGGCCGGCCGGAGTCGGCGAGCCTCCGCGTTGGGTGAAGTCTTCTCCCCCCACCGCCACCGGTCGGCCATCAACCCGAGCCAACGCCAAAACGTAATTGGCAGCGGTGAACGAAACGAGGTTGCCCTGCTCATCGAGTTCGGAATGGCCGGCGATCGGCCCTATTTCCCGAATACTGTCCGCGTCTACCAGCGACTGGATCCGTTCACGGACGGTGAAACGGCCAAGCCCGTGCTGCCGTTCGACCGCCGTTCGACCGCCGAGTTCAAGCGCCGCAAGGCGACGCGCTTCGATTCCTTCGACTTCTTTACGCCAAGACATTGCCACCGGTTCTGCCACGGGCCCGGCGCTGTGCGAAGTGATCGGCAGTGATCGCTAGCGGACCACGTTGCGAATCAGAACTAAGGCCGCGTCGGCAAGAATATCGACACGCTTCTTGAAATCTTCGATGTCGCCACCAGGATCGCCCATGACGCCCTTGATATAGCGCGCCAGAACGCCCTCAACGATGGCGGCCAAGCGCCAGTATTGAAACGCA